>CANLFK010000073.1 GCA_947489925.1 Candidatus Caenarcanales bacterium | reverse complement strand
ATTTCTGCCATAGCGGTTTGCATTATTGTGAGATGATGTTCTTTGCCAAACAAGATGATTTTTAAAGTCTCCACCCCTATTAGCACAAAAAATAGTATCGCAAAGTAATTTCAAATAATGACTAGCCGTAGGATCGCAGTGCAAATAAAAACTACCAGTTGGTTTTAGTACTCTCCACATTTCATTTATTCTCAGAGTCATACTTGTTAAATAAGCCAAAAGAGTACCTTTTTTTAATACTTTTTCTAAACCAATTATTAAGTCTATTGTTTGAGGAGTAAAATTATTTCCAGTTAATATTTCTTTTAAATCTTTTTCCGCTCTTAAATTCCATTCCCAAGTATCGACAAATGCCTGTGCTTGAGCTTTATCTTCATTACCAATATTATTATAAATTTGATTATAATTTCTTTTACTATTAAATGGCGGATCTATATAAACTAAATCTACGCTCTCATCTTTTATATACTTTTGTAATACTTCGTAATTATCACCATAAAATAATTGGTTTTTTCCTAATGACATAATTGTTTTTCCAAGCTTAATTCAATAAATTCATAGTTTACATTTTCTAGTCGTTTTTTGTTGTTTCAACAGCAAGCATAAACTAAACATTTATGAAATCACTATAAAATACCAAGATACTCTATAAAATTAAAACTATAAATTGTTAGCTGAATTAATGGCAGTTAAGATTTTTAAAATCCAGTCATGATTTACTTGCCAGCTAACTCTATTAGCAATTAGGCGAGCTGAATGCTTTGAAATAGTTTCAAGTTTAATTAAGCCATTTTCTTTTAAAGTTCGCCCAGTCGCTAATAAATCAACAATTGCTTCAGATAAGCCTGTGAGAGGTGCAATTTCAATAGAGCCATTTAATTCAATAATTTCAATTGGTATGCCTTTTTGCCGAAAAAATAAACGAGTTAGTTTAGGAAATTTAGTGGCAATTTTGCAGTAATCTGGTGTCTGAGACAAGCTTTGAATTGGACTATCTTTAGGAACAGCCATCATAAGCTCACAATGTCCGAAAGGCAACATCATTAAAGTTAAAGTCTCTGTATAATGTTCTCCCAAAATATCACTGCCCACAATGCCTAAATCCGCCGCTCCGTTTTCAACATAAACTGGCACATCAATTGGTTTAACTAATAAAATTTCAATATTTGCTTCATTTGTTTCCAAAATCAATTTTCTATCCTGAGAGTCAAATTCAAGATTAGCTTTTTTTAAAATTTCACAAGAACCCTGAAATAAAGCTCCTTTCGGTATTGCAATACGATAATTATTTTTTTTATATAACATATTTTTTTAATCAATTATAACAATTGGGTTTTTGGTACGCAGGCTCATAGATTGCTTGATTGAATGAATTAATGCTTCTGGATTATTATCTTGAGTTGGAATACGCATTTTTTTACTATCTTCCACTAATTCATTATATTTGTCTGGTTTAGCATAACGCAATAAAGAATCCACTTGCAAAGAAAAACCAATAGCTGGCTCGGACTGACCAAAAGAAGACATTAAATTATCATAACGACCTCCTTTGCCAATTGCTTTGCCCGTATTTGGAATAACAACTTCAAAATATAGCCCTGTATAATAATTAGGATCTGGACGCATTGTAAAATCAATAATAAATTTATCTTTGCCAAAAATCTCTTCTAAAGACACAATAGCTAGCAATTCTTTATAAATAACTGAATCATGATCTAAATAGTCTAAAATTTTAATCGGTTCTCCAGTTAGCTCAAAACAAGCTTTTTTCAAATAATTTAAAGGCGTATCTTGCAAACTAGATTCAAAACAGGCTTTTAATTCACTTGGCTCTTTCGAAGCTTTTAAAGACTTTTGGCATCTTTCTTCAGCTTGAGCAATGGCTTTTTGATATTCAATAAAATCTCCTTTGCGTAAAATAGCATCTAATTCGGCTTCTAAATCAACTTCTAAAAATTCTTCAACTCTATGAAAGATTTCTCCAGCATATTTCCACAAATCAATATGGCTTAAAACAATTTTATAATCAGTCAAACCCGCTTTTTCAAGCACTTCTAGCAAAATACTAATACATTCTAAATTGGCTTTATTAATTTGCCCCAAAGAATAAACTTTATCAGTGCTTTTGCAACCAATTAATTCAATGCCCGCTTGGTAAATTTCACGCCTCTCATCTGATAAATGTGGACTTTGCCGAAAAACTTTGGCGGTATAACACAATCTGAGAGGTCTTTCAACTTGGCTTAATCTGGTAGCGGCTAAACGAGCAATTGGCAAAGTTATATCTGGTCGCAAAGCTAATAATTGACCGTCTCTGTCTATTACTTTAAAAGTTTCTCTGACAAATTGTGGTCGTCCTTTCTCCAAAATATCAAGGTTTTCAATGGTAGGCGGTAAAACTGGCTGATATCCCCATGACTTAAAAGTGTCCATGACAATATGTCTGAGCTTTTCTTGTTTAATTAAGTCAGTCGGCAATAAATCACGAGAACCAAGCGGCAGAAAAGAAGAACTCATAAACTAATTTTTTACATCCTTTAATTTACAAATTATATTACCGATTTATCCGTTTAGCAAAGATTTTCAACCAGACAAAATCGGCAATGCGTAAATTTAAATTAAAAATATTGTTTGTTTTTATTAAATCTAAAGTTAATCTTGGTATTTTATAGTGATTTACATAAATACTTAGATGAATTACCCATGAATTTCAAGTCAAGAAAAAATAAAAGTTTGCACTTAGCTCATTCTGAGAGCGGTTATTTATGTTGTTTTAAGACTAATCTGAATCCTGCAACAACTGAAGCGAATAATATTGTTCCGTTTGCTAAAAAAGCGACAAAAGAGGTTGTAACAGAAACCGTAGAACAAACAGCAGTGAAAGCTGGAAGAGTTGCTGGGGCTGTAGCAGGAAAAGTTCTTGGACCTGTAGGTCTGGCTTATGATGTGCTTGGAAATGCTAAATCAACAGCAATAGGTACTTTTGGCACTGCTCCAGAAAATACTTTTAACTTTGCAAGCAATCCTGCCAAAACCTTAACAATGGCTTTAAACTCAGCAGGAGAACTTAGGCTTAAATTAGGCAATGTTTTTCTTCCAGGGCAGTATCCTTTAATTAATTTAGCACCAGATGTGAATATTGGCGTTGCTGATGGAAAATATACTTTATATAAGCAAGGTGAAACAATAAAACTAGCTCTAGGTGATGAAATAAGTAAGAAAGCTAATGATGTACTCGAAATTAAAACGGGCGAAAAAACTATTGAAATAAAAACGCCAGTTGGTCATAATCCAAATAAAGTTAGTAGAACAGAACTGGCTGGTGGTAAAAGGGAAACTCCAAGTTTGCAAGAACAACAGCAAGAACTTGGGAAACAAGAGGCAATTGAGAGCTTAAACAAGTCTAATACTGGTTCTAGGGCTATTTATGGCGGTGGTGATGATGGTACTACTGATGGCTCTCACGATACTGGGCATAATGAATTTGAAATCGACTACTCTGATCTTCTGAATGATCCGCCTGATAATCCCTACGCTTCTTCTTATGAAACTACTCCACCTCCAGCTTCGAATTATTATGACGATTTAGAAACATCTCCGTCTTATGATGATTTTAATCTTTCAGCACTTTATGAAACTCCTCCTATTACGAGTACAAGAAATTATCAACCAATACCAGCATTTACGGTAACAAGGCTAACAGATGGTACTGAAATTCTTTCATTAAAAAACCAGCCTGAAGATGGAACAATAGTTCGTCGCTTTGATGGCAAGCAAATAGTAGTAAACATTGGTATTCCAAGCAAATTAGCTTTAAAGCTAGGAGATGAATTAACTCAAAATGGCATTACTTACCTTGTTAGTCATTCATCACTTGGTGGTGGTTTGGAATTAATTGAACAAACTCCACAACCAATTGAACCCAAGCAACCGGAAAGTCTAGCTGAGGCTGCAAAGAAGTATCTCGATGATTTATAAAATTGAAAAACTCCAAATGTCTATCAAACTTAAAGAATTATTAATCGCTTTTCAGCTGACAGAACAGTAAAGTTTAAATTTATAATTCGTTTAGCTAAAGCAGAAATTAAATAATTATATTCTGGTTTTTCAGTTAATTTGCTAGCCCATTCTAAGCATATATAATTTGAATTTAAATCTAAAAATATTTCTTCCAATTCTTCAGCAGAAGGGATTTCTCTATATAAATCTAAATGATAAAAATTTTTATTTTGTATTTTGTATTCATGCACTTTCCCGAAAGTTGGGCTATTAATAATTAATGGTTTTTGACTTTGGTTTAAATAATTAATAAAAAGTTTTGTAAAAGTAGTTTTGCCAGCTCCCAAATTGCCATTCAAAAATACAATTAAACTTTCGGTCTGATTTTTAGCCAAATTAATAATAAAATCAAATAAACTTTTATATTCAGCTTGATTGTCTGAATTGATTTGCCAAGTTTTTTCAGATTTAGACATAAACTTTATTAAATATGGAAAATAATATCAATAATTATCAAATTGCACTTTTAATGGGCAGTCAATCGGACTGGGCAACTATGCAGGAAGCCAGTTTTATTTTAAAGGAATTCGAAATAAATTATTTAGCCAAAATTGTTTCAGCTCATCGTACACCAGATTTATTATTTGAATTTGCCCAAAAAGCTCCTGATCTTGGTATAAAAATTATTATTGCAGGGGCTGGAGGAGCGGCACATTTGCCTGGTATGCTAGCCGCTAAAACTCATTTACCCGTTTTAGGAGTTCCTGTTCAGTCTAAGGCTTTAAATGGTATTGATTCTTTGCTTTCAATTGTGCAAATGCCAGCTGGTATTCCTGTTGCTTGTTTAGCGATTGGTACAGCTGGAGCAAAAAATGCCGCTTTACTTGCCATTTCGATTTTGGCTTTAAATGATCAAAGTTTAAAAACCAAGCTGATTAATTGGCGGCAAAAACAAACCGAAAGCATAAAAGAGTTAATTTTATAATTTTCTTTTTAAATTAGTCCGTGAAAATGATTCATTTTGAAAAAATTATGATTTAATAGTTTAAAATGTGGATGTAATTATTTTTCTACATCTTTAAATTCCAAAAATCAACTCTTAAGAAAGGATATAAAAAATGGCTCGCCAGAAATTTGAGCGCAATAAGCCTCATGTAAATATTGGAACAATTGGGCATGTGGACCATGGTAAAACAACTTTAACTGCTGCAATTACTACTACTTTAGCGGCTATTGGTAATTCTGCTGCTAAAAAATATGAAGATATTGATTCAGCACCAGAAGAAAAAGCTCGTGGTATCACTATTAATACAGCTCATGTTGAGTATGAAACCGAACAAAGACATTATGCTCACGTAGACTGCCCAGGTCACGCTGACTATGTTAAAAACATGATTACTGGAGCGGCTCAAATGGACGGAGCTATTTTAGTAATTGCTTCAACTGATGGTCCAATGGCACAAACCAGAGAGCATATTTTACTTGCTCGTCAAGTTGGAGTACCAAATATTGTTGTTTTCCTAAATAAAACAGATGATCCTAGCGTTGATCCAGAGTTAATTGAATTAGTTGAACTTGATACCAGAGAACTGTTAAGTAAATATGGTTTTGATGGTGATAATGTTCCAATTATTCAAGGTTCAGCCAGAATGGCTTTGGAAAAAATGATTGCCAATCCAAAAACTCAAAGAGGCGAAGACAAATGGGTTGATAAAATTCATGAATTAATGGATGCTGTCGATTCTTATATTCCAACTCCTCAGCGCGAAATTGACAAACCAATGTTAATGGCTGTTGAAGATGTATTTTCAATCACTGGTCGTGGAACAGTAGCTACTGGTCGTATTGAAAGAGGAATGGTCAAAACTGGCGAAGAAGTTGAATTAATTGGCTTACATGAAACCAGCAAAAAAGTAGTTGTTACCGGAGTTGAAATGTTCCGTAAAACACTAGATGAAGGTAGAGCTGGTGATAATGTTGGCTTATTAATGCGTGGTGTTGCTAAAGAAGATATTGAGAGAGGCATGGTTCTTGCCAAACCTGGTTCAATTAAGCCACATACTCAATTTAAAGCTGAGGTTTATGTTTTAACTAAAGAAGAAGGCGGTAGACATACTCCATTTTTCCCTGGTTATCGTCCACAGTTTTATGTTAGAACAACCGATGTAACAGGTAGTATTACAACTTTTACTAGCGATGACGGAAAAGTTTTAGAAATGGTTATGCCTGGAGATCGTGTAAAAATGGATATTGAATTGATTTCTCCTATTGCAATTGAAAATGGTATGAAATTTTCAGTCCGTGAAGGTGGAAGAACAGTTGGTGCTGGTGTTGTAACTGAAATCACCAAATAAAAAACTATTTAACTTTAAATAATTAAATTTCCCCCTTTCAGTTTTAGTCGGCTGATTGGGGGTTTTATTTTATTATTGATTAAAATTTACTTTAATAAGCTAAGTATTAGCTGTAAACCAATTAATAAAATCATTGGAGAAATATCAAAAGTCCCGCCAATTGGTGGTATTACTTTGCGAATTGGGGCTAAAATTGGATCAATAATTGAGTCTAAAGCTCTATAGAAAGAACTACCTCTCAAGGCTGGAATCCAGCTCATAATTGCCCAAACAAAAATCACCAAATTCAATACTTTAAATATTTGATATAAAATGTTAAAGATCATAATGTTAAAAATCCAAACCAAGCAAAGGAAATAATTAAAATAATTATGCCTTTATTTTAAGGATTAGCTACTCTTAAGTTTAATTTTGAAATAAGTCTTTGCCTAAACTAAATTATTAATATATTATTTAGAAAGTAAATTTTAAGGATAAAAAAGTTGGTTGATTCATTAAATAAAAATAAATTCAAACTAGCTTTACATTGGCAAATTTTAATTGCAATGGTTTTAGGCATAACAGTTGGAATGGCTTTTAATTCATGTTCTGCACCTTCTTCTGTTGATGGACCTGGTGGTGGGATTTGTGGATTCATTGGTTATAGTCGTTTAAATATAAGTACTTTTTCTTGGATGGGTGATGTCTTTTTAAGGCTTTTAAAGATGATAGTCGTCCCACTCATTTTTTGTTCTTTAATTAATGGCGTCAGTCATATGAAAATTGAACAATTGGGAAAAGTCGGTTTAACTACTTTATTGGTTTTTCAAGGAAGTATGCTTTTAGCCGCCATAGTTGGTCTTACATATGTGAATTTAATTCAACCTGGTGTTGGTTTTGATTTATCACACATTACCAAAGGCTCAATTGAACATCTTCCACCCCCTCCATCTGAAGGCTTTTTTCTGAGTATTATTCCACCTAATATTTTTAATGCTCTCTCTCGAGATGATAAACTGATTCAGGTTATTTTCTTTGCTTTATTATTCGGCATAGCTCTCATTTCTGGAGGCAAAAATACAGCTTCTTTATCTAAAGGTTTCGGGCAAGCTTTTAAAGTAATGCTCAAAATCACTCACTGGATAATGTTTTTAGCTCCTTTTGGTGTTTTTGGTTTAATCATTAAAACGGTTGGCGTAACTGGCTTAGCTCCTTTTGTCAGTATTGGAAAATATATGATAGTTGTTCTTCTTGCTTTAAGCACTATGCTTTTTGTGGTAACGCCTTTATTAGTTTACTTTTTAGGCGGAATGAATCCCTTTAAGTTTTTTGCTGGTGTAAAAGAAGCAATGCTCACGGCATTAGGAACATCAAGTTCAGCGGCTACTTTGCCAGTTAGCTTAGAATGTGTACAAAAGAATTTAGGAATTTCTCCTTCTTTAACGAATTTTGTGGTTACTATTGGCTCAACCATGAGCATGAATGGAGCGGCTTTATATGAAGCGGTTGTTACGCTGTTTTTAGCTCAAGCATATGCACCAACACTTGGTATAGATTTATCATTAAAAGGTCAAATTTTTATTGTGGCTATGGTTTTAGTGTCTACACTTGGTACGCCTGGTATACCACATGGTGGATTGATAACTACCACTATTGTTCTAAAAGCTGTTGGTTTACCGATAGATGCTATTGGTTTAATCATTGGAGTTGATCGTATTTTGGATATGTGTCGCACTATGACTAATGTAACGGGTGATTGTGCTGCTGCGGTAATTGTAAATAATATATTAAAAGATAAAGACAAAAATATTGATATTGATCTGGACGAATTGGAAAGTGACGAATTACAAACTACTAAAACATAGGTCTTTCGCTTTAGGCAAAAAAATAAAATGACTTAACAAGTTTTAAATTATTTAAGAGGGGCATAATTTGTATAAATTGCTTTAATAAATAATTTTATGAATAGACGGTCTACAAAAGGAAGTCTTGTCCCCTTTTTGCTTATTTTAGCTTGCTTTGGTTTAATGATTGTTTTTGGTTTAATTGCGGTTGAATTATTAGTTAAATGGGTTACCTTAGGACGAATTCAAGCTGCTACTCAGGCTGGAGCTTTGGTCTATGCCCGTGAGCTGGTAAAAATCCGTGATAATGAAATGGGACAAACTCAAAATCCAAATTTACGCTTTCAAGATACTCAAAGAGCCAGAACTTGCACCGCCAATGTTGGCAATCCAGCCTCTCTTAAAAGAGCAGAACAAGGCTTAGTTTTAGGAGAGGGTTATAATGGATGCTCAGAAATTAATCAAACTGCTGTGCCTGGTTTGCAGTCTAATTCTAGCGGAGGACAATTTGTTGAATTTGTAAATGCTTCGCAAGTCATGCTTTTTCAACTCAAAAATCCAGCACGAAATAATATTCAAGACGCAATAGCGGTCACAAATTTAGATATGATGCAATGTTATAATCCACCTAATCAAACTCGTTTTAATAAAATTGGAAGACCTCCAACTTGTAGTGGTCGAGTAGGTGATGTTTTAAGCCCATTAACAGATCTGACTTGGGGTTTTATTGCCGCACCATATGGACAGGGTGTTTGCCAAGTGCAGGCTCAAGAGGGGCAAGGTGGAGCAAATGGTATTAGAAATCAGGATAAAGACTTTTGTGTTGAAGCTCATGTAATGGGTCGTTTAGATCCAATTATTGCTGGAGGATTACCTTTCTTGAGAACCACTGTAGATGATAATGGAAACATTACACCGCTGAATTTTATTGTCAGGGGAGACTTTCATTTGGCTTCTCGGGCAATTGTTTTAGTACCTAATTTTGAAATTCATACCACTACTGCTACCAATAATTTATCAAGAGCTGGTAAAGATGAATATTATGAAGATGTCAAAAACTATTCAGCCGATACCATTGGGCTCGAAAACTGCACTTCTTTGGGGGGGGCAGGTTGTCAAAATTAATATTGGTCTGAAAATTTCTTAGCTTATAGATAGTTTATAGATTTAAATTAAACAAGTTTTTATTTGCAGAAAACCATAAATAGAGGCAGAAATTGCAATAATAAATATAAAAATCTGTCTTTTGTTAAAGGTTTTTTCTTGCTTTTCTTTTTTGACAGGGGGTATTAATAAAAAAGTAATTGCCAAGAGTAAAGCATCTTCAATAGTGGCATAAATTGGCTCTCTTTTTACAAGGTTACCATAACATCCACAGCTAGGAGCTTGATGAAAAGTTCCCCAAATGGTAATAGGTATCATGCTAATAAGTAGAATTCGACAGCCAATTAAGCTAATAAATAAATTAGAGTTTAATAATATTGATAATCCAATCCAAATTTCAAAACCAATTAAAAGACAAGCTATATAAGTCAAAAACGAAGGTGATACAGGAAGTTGATAAGCTAGTATTTGACTAATAAAGTTTTTAAGCGGAAATAATTTACTAAAGCCAGCTACTGCAAAAGAAGTACCAAGTAAAAACCGTATAATATGTGTTATCCAAGGTTTCGTAATTAGCATTAAATTACTTTTTGAACCTCATGCTTTATAGCTAAATTCCTTACTCTCTTCTTTAGCAAAGAATTAATTAAACTTTGTAAAACTAAATAAACAATTAAAGCCAAAAGCCCTAAAATTCCTGAATTTACATAAGCATTTTTTGTATGCGGAAGCCCAGGTGAATAATTTTTCCACGATTCCCCATAAATAAAACTTAAATCTTGCACTTTATCACCCGAATTAAAAGGCTTTTCCTTTAGCTCTTTCCAAATTGATTCAACCGTTTTATCTTTGTATTTTAACCACCGCAAAGCAGATTCTTTATCTTCTTTAACCGTTGCTGGTATCTCTTGTTCAGCATTTTGCTCTTTTATTTTGTACTTAGCCAAAACTTGCTTGAACTGACTTAAAGTTTCTTCATATTTTTGTAAGTCTGATTCAGCTTTTTGGACAATTTCTTTTAATTTTTGATTAGCATGTTCATTCAAATAAGGTAACTGAAGACTTAAGAGAAAAACAAACGCAATCAGTATTACTTTGAAAATACTATCGACAAAGTTACCAATTTGCCCAAAAAACCAACCAAAAGCTGAAAAGACAAAATTTTGCCCCGAAGAATTAGCCTTACTTATTGCTTCCCTAACTTTGTCATGCTTATCTTCCGAAATTCCGCATTTAGTCATTTCCTCAGCTTTT
>CANLFK010000072.1 GCA_947489925.1 Candidatus Caenarcanales bacterium | reverse complement strand
CTTTTAGCTTATTTAACAAGTATGACTCTGAGAATAAATGAAATGTGGAGAGTACTAAAACCAAGTGGTAGTTTTTATTTGCACTGCGATCCGACTGCTAGTCATTACTTGAAATTACTTTGTGATGCTATTTTTACTTCACGAGGCGGAGATTTTAGGAATGAAATTATTTGGGGTTATATAGGGCCGAGTGCGGCAAAAAAAGATTTTCCTAAAAAACATGATACGATTTTTCGTTATACTAAAAGTGATATTTTTATATTTAATTCAGATAATGTCAGAGTACCTTATAGTGAAGGTTTTATTAAAAGAAGAAAGTATTCTGAAGGTAAAGCTGGAATTTATGCCGAAAAATCACAAGGCAGAAATGAAAATGAATTACAGGAATTTCAAAAAGGCAAACTTCCTCCTTCTTGGTGGACTGATATTAAATCTGGTGGACAAATGCCAAGAGGTGAGCATTTAGGCTATCCAACACAAAAACCATTAGCATTATTAGAGCGAATTATTTTAGCTAGTAGTAATGAAGGCGATACTGTACTTGATGCTTATTGCGGTTGTGGTACTACTGTTCATGCAAGCCAAAAATTAAACCGTAATTGGATTGGAATTGATATTACTTATCAAAGTATTTCTCTAATTATAAAAAGACTAGAAGACAGCTTTGGCAAAGAGAGTGTTAAAATTAATATTAATGATTCTAAACTTCCAGTTTCAAAAGAGAATACAGAGAATAATACTATTCAGGTTTTTGGTATACCAAAAGATATGGAAGCCGCTAAAGCATTGGCTCATAAAGAAGATGATAGAGTTCGTAAGGAATTTGAAAAATGGGCAGTACTAACATACTCAAATAATAGAGCCATGATTAATGATAAAAAAGGCGGAGATGGTGGAATTGATGGTATTTCAAGATTTCCTAAAACTAGCTTAACTGATTTAGGTACTGTAATATTTTCGGTAAAAAGTGATAAAACTATTAACCCTGCATACATAGATCAATTAGCTGGAACAGTAGAAAGAAATAAAGCAGATATGGGAATATTAATATGTTTAAATGAACCAAGTAAAGGAGCTAGACAAAGAGCAGACGAATATGGAACTTGGAATAATCCGTATAATAAAAGTGATTATCCAAAGATACAAATAGTAACAATTGAAGAAGTAGTAATGCAAGAATTAAGAATTGATAATGTTTTGGCGGGAGTAGTTTTAAAACAAGCTGTTATTGATGATTATAAAACTAAACAAAAAAGTATTTTGGACGAGGAAATAAATTAATATAGAAAATTAAAGTCTTATTTAGGGCAAAGAAATAAAAACAAAGTTTATAATAAATACAAATTAATAAAAAAAATAATAATGTCTCAAGCTCAAAAAGTCAGTCTTACCACTTTAGGTTGTGCCAAAAACTTAGCTGATTCCGAAAATATGCTTGGGCTTTTGCATTCAACTGGTTATCAAATTACAACTTCCCCGTCTCAGGCTGATATTTGTATTGTAAACACTTGTACTTTTATTGCTGAATCAACTAATCAAAGCTTGGATTCTTTAATTGAATTGGGCGACAAAAACAAAAAATTAATTGTAACTGGTTGCTTGGCTCAACGCTACAAAGAAGACTTATTTAATGAATTTCCGCAGGTGAAAGCGGTTTTAGGCACGGCAGACATTGAAGAAATTGTTAATGCTGTTCATTGGGTTTCACATAATGACAAACCAAAAAGCTTTTTTAGCGAAAATAAAGGTTATATTGCCAATAAAAAAATTCCTCGTATTCGCTTATCTGGCGGTGTAAGTGCATATGTAAAAATTTCAGAAGGCTGTAATCATCGTTGTTCATTTTGTATAATTCCTAGCTTGCGTGGCAATTTGAAAAGCCGACCAATTGAAGATATTGTTGAAGAAGTTAAAAGTTTGGCTGAAGATGGCACAAAAGAGGTGATTTTAGTTAGTCAAGATTCAACCGCATATGGAATTGATATTTATAAAGGTCAGTGGAAATTAGCCTCTTTGCTAGATGAAATTGCGACTAAAACTGATATTGCTTGGATTAGACTTATGTATTCATATCCGGGTGAAATTACTGATGAAATGCTTGAAACCATAAAAAAACATCAATCTTTACTCAAATATATTGATATTCCGCTACAACATTCTCACCCAGACACTTTAAAGCGTATGAAAAGACCTTTAAGTGGAAAAGCTACTATTGATCGAATTAGAGAATTTATACCAAATATTGCTTTGAGAACTACTTTTATAACTGGTTTCCCCGGTGAAACAGAAGAAGAATTTGAACATTTATTGAATTTTATTAAAACCGAAAAATTTGACCGAGTTGGAATTTTCACTTATTCACCCGAAGACACGACTCACGGAGCAACTTTAGAGAATCAAATTTCTGACAAAGTAAAAAAAGCCCGTCAAAAAGAATTATTAAAATTACAAGAAAAAATTTCTTTGGCTAAAAATAAAGCTTTAATTGGCTCAGAGCAAATAGTTTTAATCGAAAAGAAAATAGAAAATAATTTAATTGGAAGAACTTTTCGTGATGCACCTGAAATAGACGGACAAGTTATTATTCAAACTCAAGACTCAGAAAGTTTAGATGATTCATTATTAGGTGAATTAGTAAAAGTGAAAATTATAAATGCTTCAACGCATGACTTAATCGGACAAATTGTACAAACAGATTCATTAGCTTAAGCTTAAAATGAATTCATTACAATTAATGGGGATTTTAAATATTACGCCAGATTCTTTTTCGGATGGTGGAAAGTATTTAGAACTGAATGAAGCATTAAAACAATTTATTTATTTGTCTGAAAGTGGAGCTGATATTATTGATATTGGTGCTGAGTCTAGCCGTCCTAGTGCAGTATTAATTGATCAAGAAACTGAATGGCAAAGATTAGAAAAATTTTTAAAAGAA
The DNA here is from genome assembly GCA_947489925.1 of Candidatus Caenarcanales bacterium. Classification (GTDB taxonomy): domain Bacteria; phylum Cyanobacteriota; class Vampirovibrionia; order Caenarcaniphilales; family Caenarcanaceae; genus JAAFJH01. The sequence continues at coordinate 8,043 of CANLFK010000072.1, read as the reverse complement.
ATTAATAAATTAAAATTAAAAACAAAAATTTCACTAGATACTTATAAAGGAATCATTGCACAGAGAGCTCTAAGGGAAAATTTAGTACAAATTATTAATGATGTTAGTGGTTTAAAAGATAATTTGATGCTTGAAGTTTTAAGGGAATTCCCTAATTGTGAAATTATTATCAATCATAATCGAGGAATTCCAGCTTCCAGAGATAATTTTGCTTTTGATAAAGAAAATAGTTTGTCTGAAATAATTATATTTTTTGAAAATTGCTTGGACAAATTAGAGAGTATTAATTTTCCCCGAAATCAAATTATTTTGGACTTAGGCTTAGGCTTTGGAAAAGGACTAGAAGAAAATTTGTTTTTAATTAAAAATTTAGGTCAATTCAAAAAATATTTTAATTTAAGGATTTTGCTTGGGCCTTCTCGCAAGCGTTTTGTAAAAGAGTTGTGGACAGAAACAAAATTGGAAATTGAAGATCAAAGTTTGGATTGGGCAAGTTTGGTAATAAGTTCATGGGCGGCTTTTTATGGGGCTAATATTATTCGTTGCCATGATATTAATATTTATAAACCTTTAAAAGCTTTAGGGCTTGGATAATAATAAATTTATTTTGTCTGTCGTCTGGTAAAAAAGGGCTTAAAACTATATTTTTAGTTACACTGATTTATAAGGGAGAACAAAGATGGAGACTAAATTTTCAAATTCTAGCTGTTTTTTAAATCAATTTGAGAGTATTAAGCCCAAAAATTGTGTTTCGCAAGATAAATTATTAAATTGGATTATTGAATGTCATCAACTGGCTGAAAAGCAAAATCCGAAAAATATAGATTCAGAATTAATAAAAAAACTTTTTGAAAGATATGGCGTGAAATCAGCTTATATTTCGCAAAGATACTTTGAATGTGATGATATTTGTGCGGAAACATTTGAAAATAATATAATTTACTCAATTAATGAGTTAAAGCCAAATGGAGCTAATATCAATGAGAGAGCTATTTATTTTGGCAAGCGAGCATATCAGGTATTTGAGCAAATTTATAATATTAATAAAACAAATCAAAATAAACCAGATCATTTAATTCATGCAACTTGTACTGGATATATTTCTCCCAGTGCGGCTCAACAAATAGTATCGCATGAAAATTGGCAAAAACAAACTGATATAACAAATGCTTATCATATGGGTTGTTATGCGTCTCTGCCAGCCATCAGATTAGCAAAAAGCTTGGTTTTATCTGAAATTATGACCAATAATAATCAATTTACGGTTGATATTGTACATAATGAAATGTGTGGCTTGCATATGAATCCGCTTGCTCATACGCCCGAACAAATGATTGTGCAAACTTTATTTGCTGATGGACATATTAAATATACAGCTTCTAATCAAAAGCAAAAAACTGGTTTGAATTTGAAAATTATGGCTTTGCATGAAAAAATTATTTCAAATTCACAATCAGATATGAGCTGGATTTCTGCTCCTTGGGGAATGCAAATGAATTTGTCTCGGGAAGTACCAATTAAAATAAAACTTGAATTAAACAAATTTTCAGATGAATTATTTAATAAAGCCAATTTAAATAAAAATGAAATCGAAAAAGCTATTTTTGCTATTCACCCCGGAGGTACTAAAATTATTGATTCGGTTAAGGAAGCTTTAAACCTGACCGAAAGCCAAATTAGTGAAACTAAAAAAGTTTTGTTTGAAAGAGGGAATATGTCTTCTGCCACTTTGCCTCATGTTTGGCAAGAAATATTAAATAAAAATTACTCAATTGGCACAAAAATAATTAGTTATGCTTTTGGACCTGGTTTAACGCTTTTTGGTGCTGTTTTTGAAATTTGTTAAGAAGTTGATTAATAATTTTAGGTGTTAAAATATAAAAATAATACATATTTAAATCTTGTCTTAATATCATCTTTTAATACTTTTATGATTTCTCGAATTAAGTTAAATAATAATATTCAGGTTTCATCAACACTGTACAAAAATAGAGTTAAGCATTTTTTCGTTTCGTCTTCAAATCAGTCATCTCAAGATGAAGAGGAAGCACTTAATAATTCACCTGTATTGCCAGAACTAATTATTAAAAAGCCAAAGCCAAAGAAAAAGCTGGAAGAATCTGATAATACTTGGAAATATGTTGCTGGTAGAATAGCAGTCTTTTTGACAGGATTTGCTGGCTTATTTGCCTATAAAAACAGAGGAACACACTCTAAGACAGATAAAGAACGCCCTGAAACAAGTAATAATAAAACACCAAAAGAGCAAGTATTAAGCCCTGAAACCAATTTATCAGAAAACAGAAATGAAATAGTACCTAAAGTTATTAATTCTAATGTAAGTCAAAGTGAAGAAAAACCTAAGAGTGAGATAAAAGTTACATATTCATTTGATGATTTTGCTAAAATTGGCGACTTTGATAATGTGGGTGGCGATATTCCAGATCAATATACTTTTAATGATCAAAATATAGTTTTTCAAATTGCTACCAAAAATGAGGATTATAAAGTACATGGTAATCAAGATATATTCCGTGAATTCTATTATGACTTATGTCAGAAAGCTAATCTTAGTAATATTCAAGGTTACAAAAATATGGAGGCTAATTCAAGCTTATCTCGTATTATTATTCCTGAAGATGGTGATTATAAATATTTAGAAACAGCTTATTGCCCTACAAATAAAGAAGGGAATACTTATCAAGACGGAAATGGAAGAGATATTACATTAAAGTTAGTTCTAAAACTCCCTAAAACTTCAAGCTTTGCAGGGCTACCAAAAGATTTTCCTTCTGAGTTTTTTAAGAATATTAGAAATAAATATGAAAATATTTTTAATGCTTCGCTTATTTATAATATAGGTAGTGAAATAGATGATTTAATAATCAGAACAGAGAAAATAGTTGCTAAAACTAATACTAGCGTGAAAGATAGAGAAGGTAATGCCGTTGAAGCAGTTATTTCACGAGTCTTTTTAGAACATGGAAAAGAGCAGTATACAGTTCGTGTAGACAATCGTGCTACTGGAAGAATGACTGTTTACAAGCTAAGTGATCAATATGAGAAGCTAGATCGTTTTGTTTATCCTGCAACATATCTAAATTCAAATACTCCAACGGATAATCTTTTTATACACCATATAGAAAACTTTAGTGATTATACAGGGGTAGGATCGACTTTAGTGCAGTTAGCATATGAAAGAAGTGAAGAGTTAGGATTAGATGGGAAAGTTTCTTTAGATGCGGCATGGAAGTCTCATGGCTTTTACTGGAAACAAGGATTCAAGCCTTTTCAAAATGAGCAGGGTAAACAAAAAGAAGAACAAATAAAATATGTGTTGGCTAAGGCTAAGGAAGAAAATAGAAAACCCGATACATCTGGACTGGGAAGCTTTATAATGTATCTTTCTCCAGAAGGAATGGAGCGTTTTGAACAAAATACACCTCTTTTAAACATTTAAATTCAAGCTTTCAAATTGAAAATAAATGGGTTTGCCCTCAAGTTTTGAGAATATAAAATTAAAACAGACAAAATAAAAGAAAGTACTAAAATATTTTAAATAAATAGATTTATGAGTAAAAAAAGTATTGAAACTTTCAAAAAATTTGTTGAATATTATGATTTGATGGTCAAAAATTTTCATAATTCTGAAAGTAGTGATCAAATAAGAGAATTAAATACAATGTCTGTGGAAATGTCTGATTTTTTGCGAGAAGAATATCAAGCTGAAACTTCAGTAAAAGTAAGAGAATTAATTAATAAATTAAAAAACCAAAATAATAATTCTTTAGATTTAGAAGTATTAGAAAATTATATTATTGGAGATGCAAAGTCATATATTGAAGCTTTTGAGCCAACTTATCAAAATTGCTTACAGACTTTGATTGAGCTTACTAAAACACTTAAAGAATTTGATTATGAAAAATATACTGATAATGATTTAATTACTTATTTGGGTAAAGCTAAAACCTTAATAAAAATTACTGAAAATATATCTTTTTATTTACAAGAGAAAGAAAGAATAAATAATTTTAAAACGGCTTTGAGTAATGGAATTGATAAAGTTGAAGCTCATTTCTTTTCAGATATTTTAGATTTCAAATTAAAAAGCCCAAATTGTTAATAACTTATTACCATTTATTATTATGTCAAACCGAAAAAAACTATTCACACAAGCCGCCCAAAAAGCCAAAGAACTATTACAAAAATTAGGTACTGAAAATAATAATAGTACTCAGTGGAAATATGAACAAATTGATCATGATATAAAAAGTACTTATAAAGCTTTAAAATTATACTCTCAAGGATCAAATAAAGATTTAATTCAAATACAAAATTATTTATCAGAAGAAGGATTAGCACTTTTAGCTGGCAATTCCGAAAAATGGGTTAATGTACAATGGTTAAATCTACTTAAATGCTTTGAGTATAAACTGGAAGATATTGCAATAATTAGTATTATTAATTTCCCCGGTTCGCAAGAGGATAAATTATTTGTTTGGTTAGATCATGAAATAAATTCATCTGAAGCTGATGACATAGAAACAGACCGAGTAGATGAATTAGAAGATTTTGATTCCATAGATGAATTTAAAATGCTAAGTGGTTTTAATATTAAGCTATTGAATTTAAGTATTGCTGGTACTAATGATTTATGGATTTTTGCGTGGTCTGAGAGTAGAAATAAATGGGTCTTAGACTTTTTGGGTAATGATTTGATGGCTGATAATTATGCTAAAACAATCGGGAAATCAATGAATTATACTGGGTATGAATTTAAGTATCCGAAATTAACTTAGTAAAACTTGGAGATAAAAATGACTATTAGTTTGATTTTTGTAATTGGTATAATTGGTTTAGTATTAATTATTTGGTTGGCAAGTATTTATAATGGCTTAATCAATAAGAAAAACCAAGTTGAGAATACTTTTTCGAGTATCGATGTTTATTTAAAAAACCGATTTGATTTAATACCTAATTTGGTTTCAGTAGCCAAAGAAGCTGCTAGCCGTGAAACCGATTTTATTGAAAAGGCTATTAGTTTGCGTAATCAAGCTTCTAATCCAGATTTATCAATGGAAGATAAAGTACATTTAGATAATGAAGCTTCTCAAGTATTTTCTCGGTTTTTTGCTTTGTCTGAAAGTTATCCGCAAATGACAAGTATAGGTTTATTTTCTAAAATACAAAGTAGCTTAGCTGAAATAGAAGATCGAATATCTGCCGCCAGAAGGGCTTTTAATAGTGCAGTAACTCAATATAATAATGGTTTAGAAATGTTTCCGAGTAGTATTTTCGCTAGTTTAATGAATCTGCAACATAAAGAATGGTTTGAAGCGACTGAAGGGGAAAAACAAAGTATTAATATACAAAATTTATTTAATAATTAGTTGAGTTTGAAATGGATAGTAGTAACGATAAACTTTATAATTTATATGTTCAGCTTGAGCCAGTTATTGCTGAATTAGAAGAAGAGAGAAAATCAAAGTTACATATAATTCTATTGATTACAAGTATTTTAAGTATATTGTTAATAATAGTATTCGTTAAGTTTTTGATATTAACTAATTTTCTTATTGTCTTTGCTTTATACCCTTTTTTGACCCTTATATTTTGGATAGTTTTTACTTTTCAACTCTTGTATTTTATATTTCTTGGCGAAAAATATAGGCAGACTTTTAAGCACAATATCATAGATTCACTAGTTTCTCTTTTTAGCCAAAATACTTCAAAGTATTATCCAAAAGAGTTTATTAATTTTACCTTGATTAAAGATAGTTTGCTTTTTAAAGACCTCAATAAATATAAAAAAGCGAGCTTAACTTATCAGGGATTAGATTGCATTCTATACAAAGGAAATGATTTAATTAATAGTTCAAATATGCAATGCTCTCAATTAAAAATCGGAGATGGAGATATATTCAAAGGATTATTCATAATAATAGATTTGCTTAAAAATACTAATACTGCTTTTGGTACTTCAAATAATATTAGTAATAATAAAATACTTTTGGATAATGCTGAATTTAATGAACTTTTCCCCGTTTATGCTGAAAATACAACTGAAGCTTTTTATATTTTACCAAGTAATTTATTAGAAAGAATGGTTAATTTTGTACATAAAACAGGACGCAAATTTGATTTTTCGGTAGTAGATGATAAATTTTATATTGCTATTCCATATAACCGTGAATTGCTAGAACCACCAATATTTAAAAGCTTATTTGACTATTCAATTTATGAAGAATACTTAACTGATTTAGAATTAGCTATCGGTATTGTAGAAGATTTAAAACTGGCTTAATTTATGCTAAAATACAAATACTTTAATCTGTAAAATAAATGCAGTCTATAAAAAAAATTACTCAAATTTCCAACGGGAACATAAATATTTCTATTCCAGAATTTCCAGAAGGTTCTTTTGTCGAAATTATTATTAATGAAGTAGAAGACAAATCACCGAATTTATATGATTTATTTGGAAAAAGTACAAATTGTTTTTCTTCAGCCAAAGAAGCTAATTTATTTGTAAAAGAGTTGAGAAAAGAATGGCAATAAAAAATCAAAAAATTTATTTGGATACTTGTATTTGGATTTATTTACTGGAAGGTTACGCAGAATATTCTAGCCAATTGAAAGAATTATCTACTTATATTCAAGATACCAATACGCAAATTTATACAAGCGATTTAACTTTATCAGAAATATTGGTGAAACCCTTTCAGTTAGCTAGAAAAGATTTACAAGACTTGTATAAAAATATTTTTTGTAATTCTAAATTAGTTAATTGTATAAGTATAAATCAAGAGATTTTAATTAAAGCCGCTAGTATTAAAGCTGAGTATAAATTTAAATTACCAGATGCAATTCATCTTTCTAGTGCATTCTCCAATTTATGTATTTATTTTATAACTAATGATATTCAACTACAAAAGTATCCCGATGTAAAAGTAGTTTTAATTGATGAGCTGTATAAAATCGGGGAATAAAGTAATAATAACGAAAATTACTAGATTGTGAACAACAATAACGATAAACTTTATAATTTATATCTTCAACTTGAGCCAACTATTGCTGAATTAGAAGAAGAGAGACTAAATTCTACTGACTTGAAAATAGCCAGAAATATCACTAATTTATTTTTCTTCTCCTTGAAAATAATGTGGCTTTCTCTAATTGGCTTTATTTTGTCATTAATTTTTTCTTTTTTAGGTTTAAAATCTGAAGAAATCGAATTATTGACTAGTTTTATGGTCTTTCTGCCGATAATTTTATTTCTAATAGTAGGTAGTATTGATAAATATTTAAAAGATCAATTTACGAAAAAGTATAAATATAAATTCAAAAATAAAATTATAAAAGAAATAATAAACTTGCTTAATCAAAATCTTGAATATATAGCTGATGGTTATATTGATAAAGAAGAATTTATTAATAGCCAATTATTTTGGAAACCAAATAAATATTACTATGGAGATGATTTAATACAAGGTAGTATTTGTGATTGTCCTATTTGGCTTTCTGATATTTCTGCAGGTTGGTCTGACAATGATAGTTCCAAAGAGTTTTCGGGTTTACTTTTCATAGCTGAATTTAATAAAAATATAAGTTCTCCGCTTGGTACAGATTTTGGTATTGGAAAACATAAAGTAGAATTTGATAATCCAGAATTTAATAAGATTTTTAATGTATTTTCTAATAATATTCCTGAAGCTTTTTATGCTTTACCCACAAATGTATTAGAAAGATTTGTCTTATTATCAAAGAAATCTTTAGAAAAAAGTAGTATAAAAAATCAAAAAAATGTATATGATTTCTTTTCTGTTTCACCAATAGAGTTCTCGATTATACAAAATAAATTATATATAGCGATTTTTAAGGTAGAAGGTTTTTTTGAACCACCTATAGATAAAAGCTTATTTGACTATTCAATTTATGAAGAATACTTAACTGATTTAGAACTAGTATTCGGTATTGTGAAAGATTTAAAACTGGCTTAAACTCAATTAATTAAAGTATTTTAGATTTTATAAAAACTAAGCT
>CANLFK010000071.1 GCA_947489925.1 Candidatus Caenarcanales bacterium | reverse complement strand
CTTGGTTTAACTATTAATAACTCTCTATAAAACTTACTTATAAAATTTAAGGAATTATAATCATGACAGTACCTTCGACTGCTAGACGCTCAACTCCAGCAATTGTAACTAACATTGTTGGCAGAACATATAAGGCTGAGATAATAAAGAATGGGAAAGTAGAAACAATTCAGAATAATAATGAAGGAACTCTTCAAACCCAGATTACTGCTCATAAAGCTACTGGAGGAACAGTCCACCGTGATATTTATGGTAGTATTGGTACTCCAGAAGACGCGGCACAAAGAAGATTATCTGGTGATAAAGTAGCAGAATTAACGGTTAATGGCTTAAAAAGAAGATATGAAGCAGGTGGATTAAGTGAAAAGGATCAAGAGCTTGCTAATAATCTGTTGCATGCTAAAGATAGAAATTTGTTTCAAAGATTAACTGGAGCTACGCCACAAGCTGAAGTAGATCCAAAAGCTTTCAGAGAATTGTCTTCTAATTATACTCAAAAGCAAGAACTTCTAAAGAAGCGTAATGAAAGAGACAAAACTATAAAAAATGAAGAACAGTATTCTAGTGATCTTCGTAAAACTGTAGTAGATCAAATTGCTAATCTTCCTAATGATAAGAATGACTCATTTTCAAATGCCTTTTATAAAAATAGAGGAGAAAGGCATGAAGGTAAAGATCTTACGGTAAATTTGCCTGCTGATACAAAAAGAAGACAAGCTGTTTTAGATTATGCTAAACAGGCAAAGGGTTTGCAAAGTGAACTGGAAACAGCAAGGAAAGAACTCGAAAGAATGGATGTAAATGCTACAACTACCGAGGCTAAAGTTTTAAGAGGAAGAAAAGAAAGGCAAGTAGCTGATTTACAAACTAATATTAAAATTGCAGAAAACAATGCCATGAATTTATTAAAAACCGAAACATCTAATAAGCAATTAAAGGAGTATTTAGAAACATCTAAGGCAATTACTAAAAGCGTTAAAGAACAAGAAATTGCAGCAAAAAAAGAAATAGAGGCTCTGATCGGAGAAGCTCAAAGACAACCAGTTCCGCCAGCTACTCCAACAACTCCAACAACTCCAACAACTCCGCCAGTAGTAACTGAAGAAGTAGCACAGAGTAAGGTACAAAAACTCCTTGACGGAATAAAGAAGAAACATGGATTGAATGATATATCTGGAGATTCTGAAGTTACTTTAACTGACAAGGATGGAAAAAAAGTAACAAAACAAGCTAAAGACATAACAGATGAAGAGTTAAATACGGCAAAAAAAATAGAAAAGACTAAAGAATGGCACAATGATTTGGAAACATTTTTTAATGGCAAAAGAACAGAAGAAAATCCAGCTGTATTTGGTAATTTTACTTTTGGAGGGATTTCTAGAAGTGTATTAGCTCTTGGACTTGGTTTTAATGTTATTGATTTTGTTTGGAATAAAATTTTTGGTAAAAAAGAACAACCTACTGCCGCAGATTTAGCGTTTATTCAAGCACAAGCAGGAAGAGGAAGAGCTGTCTGAATCGCAGATTAGCACAGATAACACTGATTTCACAGATGTTTATGTATAGTTTTTCCGCTAAAGATTAAAGCTCTCTTTCCTACGGAAAATATTTGTAAAAATCTCCTCTGGAAAGAAATCTTACAAAGTAAACTTTATCATTTTGATACTTAATTCCTACTCTAAAGTTACCAAGTCTAATTCGGTAATAATTGTGAAACCCTTGTAGCTTCTTGCAATCATTAATATCAGCCAAACTATTTACTTGTTCAACTAAGGAAATTAATTTTTCAATTTTTACTTTTATTTCTCCCGAATATTTACGAACTTCCTTGATAAAAGAGTTTTTTATTTCAATTTTCATCTTTCAGCCAATTTCTAAAATTTGTAATTTCCTCGGCAGAAGCGTTTTCTTCATTTTCAGTTTGTTTGATTAATAAGCCAATTTTTTGATCTTCCCAGTCATCATTAATCTTTTGCAGTAAAGCTTTCTGCTCTTTTTTATCTAAAGACTGAAAAGCCCAATAAAATACATTTACTTTTGATTCACTTATATTGCTCATATTTTTGATTTACTAGCATTTAAGTAGTTAATTATTTCAATTTTATCTTATATTTCTTTGATTATACTTTTTTAGGTCTGAATCCTGTTTATCCTTTCATCTGCGACCATCTGTGATTCAGAACTTGTGTATAATTTAACTAGCTTAAAGTTTAGTATTTAATAAAAATTATGAATCTTGATGAAAAAAACTATTCATTTCAGGAAATTAGGCAAATGTTAGCTGATTTGACGATTAAACAGGCACAAACTGATGAGCAAATAAAGCAAACTGGTGAGCAAATAAAGCTAACTGATGAGCAAATAAAACAAACTGGCGAGCAGATGAAAATAACTGATGAGCAGATGAAGCGAACCGATGAAAAACTTTCGAAATTATCAAAAGAATTAGGAAATATTGGCAATAATAATGGTGAAGTTGCTGAAGAGTTTTTCTGGAATGCTTTGAAAGAAACCAAAGAATTTAAAGGAATTAAAGTTGATTTTACGGATCGAAATGCTTGTCGTAAAAAAGGCTCTCTGGTTGATGAATTTGATATATTACTTTGGAATGGCAGTTCGGTTATAATCGTTGAAACTAAGTACAAAGTTCATCCAAGCTTAATTGAGAAAATAAAAGAGAAAAAAATTCCTAATTTTAAAAAGCTTTTTTCAGAGCAAGCTGACCATAAAATTTATTATGCGATTGCTGGCTTTGCAATTCCAGATAAAGTAGCTGAAGAAGCCAAAAGAGAGGGCTTTTTTATTATTAAACAATCAGCAGATTTACAAAGTATTGATATTGAGAATAATGAAATCAAAGCTTATTAAAACCGCCAAAAATTAAACTTCATTCATTGCCAGCCAAACTTCTTCAGGCTTAAGGCTTTCCATGCAATTTAATAAGGTTTTAGAACATTTTTTCTGAGAGCAGCTTTTTAAACATTCATGCTCACTATTACTCAAACCAATTCCAAAAAACGGACTATGCCTAGTAGGAGAAGTTGGTCCAAAAAGCCCAATAGTTTTAACTCCTAAGGCTGAGGCTAAATGAGTTGGGCCAGTATCTGCACCTATGGCTAAAGAACAATTACTTAAAATAGCGGCACTAGCCAAAAGATTCAGTTTGCCACACAAATTAATAATTCGACTTCTGGCAAAGCTCGGCAAAGATTGCATTAATTTATAAGCCAGAAATTCCTCATCAGATCCACCAATTAAAATTATTTGTGAAACGGAAAAGTCTTTTTTCAAAATTAATTCGATGAAATTAAGCCAATTTTCTAAAGGCCAAGCTCTATGAGGTCGATGATGTCCGACACCCAAAACTAAAGCCAAGTATTTTTCTTTTTTATTCAAACCTAAAGAATTTAAACTATTTTGTTTTAGCTCTTCTGGCAATTCAATTAAAGGAAAAAATTTTTGTATATTCTCGCTAGCCAAGTCTAATTCATGAAAATAAGTTAAAGCAAAATTTTCCCAAGCATGTTGTTTTAAATCAAGACCCTGAGATATTTGATATGGAGAGATATTTGCAGATTTTTCATAATTATAAATTTGCTTAGGCTTCATTAAATATGCAATAAATTTTGTTTTCCAATTTGGCTGTAAATTTAAAAATAAATCAAATTGTCCATCAGAAGCTTGCTTTAAAGTTTCAGTTTGTTTTATAAGATTAAAAATATTTGAATTAATTGAAATCGGAACAATTTGGTCTAATCCTTTGGCATAAGACATTAATTCAGCTAATTCCCGCCCCATTGCAAAAGTAATTTTTTTATTTTTAAACTTATGCGAAAGTAAATTTACTAAAGGCAAAGTATGAATAATATCGCCAATCGCTCCAGACCTAAGCAAACAAATATTTTTGAAATTCTGCAAATTATAATTCGACATTAATTATTTTTATTAATAAGCGAAAATAAATGCAAGCGATAACTATTTAAGAAAATACTAACTGCAGCCATCGGGATAATAATAAATGCTGGCATGGCTTTCCCTGTTTTCATGAAGCGTATAATAAAAAATATTAATAAAATAATCGAAACAATGGCTGCCAGATAAAAACCCCATTTTCTTTCGGATTGAGTTTTATCATTAAAGCCAGTTCCCCAAAAGCCAAGAATTAATAAATGACCGAAAGTTACACCCGCCAATAATGAAGGCACACTTTTAGCGGTAAAATAACCAATTAGACCACCCAGCATAACAACTGCCCCAAAAACCAAATTATATAAACCAATTTTTTTACTTAAAGTTAATTCTTTATTTTTAGTTTCCATAAAAGTTTGGTTTATTTTATCCTTGAGAGCTGAATTTATTTTATTATAAAGCTAAAAATAAAAATTTAGTCTGAAATTAATAACGAGGTGCTTTGACAACCAAACAGCCAGCCATTTTATCGTGCAAAGCTTGTTTTCTGGAAGTGAAAGCCGCCATTATATAACCAATTAATAGTATGAAAGATGAAATTATTTTGCCCCAATATCTTCCAGTAGCTCGCAGAAAAGAAATCTTGTCTCCCTTCATATCGGTTACTTTTAAACCAAAAACCATTTTTCCAGGTGTCGCTTGTGCTGGTGAGCTTTCTTGTAAAGCATAATACAACCAACCTAAAACCATATTAATAAGATTAGTCAAGTTATAAGCGGGACTTGTAAAAAATTCTTTGTTTAAACTGCTATGAGTTAGTACTGAGACTATTATAATTAATATCCAAGAACCAGCACTTACGATAAGACCATCAATGAAAGATGCCCCAAATCTTATCCAAAAGCCAGCATATTCAGCATTTTTTAAACTATTTGAACTATATCTTTCGGGTGCATGACCAGCTTTTTCATAATTTTTGTGTACAACTTGACTATTTGAAGTCTGCTGTGGAAGGTAATTATTATTATTTTGGTCTGAGTTTTCGCTATAGGTAGTGCTAATACCGCCAAATTGAATTTCATCGCCATCTTGCAAACTATAATGATTTTGAGGTTTTAACTGAGAGCCATTAATAAAAGTGCCATTAGTGCTTCCCAAATCGCTTAGGCAAAGTTTTCCATCGGCAGAACGAGTAATTTGGGCATGCTTGCTAGAAACACTGACATCTGAAAGATTTAGCTCGCAATTAGCTCTCCCTAAGGTAATATTAGGATTATAACTATCAATAACAATGTCTAAAGCCTGTCCATTAGCTAATATTAATTTTGGCATTTTGTGTTTTATTAATTTATTTTAAGAATTTCTTACCAATGTACAACCTAAACTAACATAAAACCACTATTATTTCTAGCTCAAATAGCTGATCTTTACTGCTTGCTAAGTGGGTTAATTCTTTGAATAGGTTTATGTTTATTTACTTTGAATGTACTTCTTCGGAATAATTAGTATTATATTGCTTTTCCTGAGTGGTTGTTCGGTGCAGCCTTTGCCTCAATCTCATTTAATTTATAGTGGCGTCTGGATTTCTCAAGCTGGGAATACTTTAACAGTCTCTCCAAGAGGAACAGGGGGTTTTGAGGGCAAAGGATTCAAAGCGGGAGGAATTATAACTACAACAAATGATGGCTTCAAAATTGGGCTTGGGCCTTTTCAAAAACAATTTAAGATTCAGCAAAATCCGTACTTAGACTCATCAAGCGGAAAAATGTCTATGCTGATAAATGATGAAATATTTTACAAAAAATCTTGGAATGAGTTTGATCCAACCATAGAAGTTGAATTTACTGCACATAGCAAAGCTGAATTGGCAAAAGTACCAGAACTGAATCTAAAATATATTGAAGCACAAGGTTTATTAATCGGCAAAAAAGAGAATCATTGTTCGGCTAATCCAGATTATAAAGAGTATGTTGGGAAATGGGTCTCTGAGACGGGTGAACCTTTAATTATTTTTCCTAATTGTTCGACTTATGCAAAAATTTCAGGAATGTCCTTTAATGGAGGTTCTGGAATAGATATTAATAAAAAAGACAATATTTTAACTATAAATGTTATGACCGAAAAAGATCTTAATACTGCTTCTGAGGCAATAACAAATCAAACCCAAACCGAAAAAAATACTTTATCTATTATTAAAATGATTGTTCCAAGATTTAAACAGAGCTTTAAAATTAATCAAATGCCTATTAATGGAATTATGGTTTTAGACAATTTAACATTTCATAAGCTGGCTGATAATGACCAATTCCCTTTAAAAAGAAAAATTACTTTCGAATTAAATTAAATTTTTGCAAATTTTAAAACTGTGTTAAATAAACTGCACTAAAGTAAAATTTTGTAAATAATAATTCCAGTTAATTCATAAATAATGCCAAAGCTACCCAAAATAATTTTAGTTTTTTTAATTGTTAATTTATTCTCTTTAAGCAGTTTCAGTGAGCAAATAAGCACAAATCAAATTTCAGAGCTTATAAAGACAGGAAAAATTGTTCCGCTTAATACAAATAATGATAATTCAAAGTGTGTCATGATTTTGCAGATTAATGGAAAAAAATTCTGCTCTCTTGTCGCATTAGATGAAAAACCTCAGCAAATTACTTCTAAAGTTTGGCATAAAATTAAATTTGACGAAAGACCTTGGAATGCCGCTTGGTCTAATAATTATCCACTTAATAATTCACGCATAAATGTTGTTGAGCATATAGTAAATGGCGATAATATAAATAATTGGAAAGAATTAATAACCGAAACATCTATAAATGGCGACAATGTCTTGAATGCTGGCGAATATGCTCATAGTTTTATTTCAAGCAAAGACATGAAAATCATTGGTCAAATATTTAATGAATCTGAAAAAGAAGCTGTGTATGAAGCTAAAATTTTAAACCCGAAAGATAATACAATAATTGAAAATGCCTTAACCAGAGCTGTATTTGTTCAAGCTAAAAATAAGACTAAAACTTTATATCTTTTAACTTATTCAAAAAAGGCTGAATTAACTAAAAAAGAGAAAACTAAATGGCTAAATTTGCTCAAAGAATCCAGCTTATAATTATTATTTATCCTGAATTAAACAGCCGTTAATAGCATAGTCTGAAGATTTCATATCTGAAATTATAATTTTTATTTCTTTTCCATTTAAATTCAATAATTTTTCTAAGTGTTCAGTAAAAGACTTAACCAAATTTCTTTTTTGTTCAATATTTCGCCCTTCCAGAATGAAAACCTGCAAAACAGTAAAAGCTTTTTCAATTGATTCAGCCAGACAAGTATTTGCTAAAAAGATATTATTTTCTTCAATGAAATGAAAATAGATTTTAGTATCTTCTATTTTGCTTTTAATAGTTTCGGTGAGTGAAGAGCTTAAAGCTGAAGCAATTTGTTTTTTGTCTATTTTATTTTCTAAAGATTTAGGCAAATGAATTTGTAAAATTGGCATTATATTTTTTCTTAATTGATTTTTGTGAGTTTATTTTAAATTATTTTTTTAAACTGCGTAGACACAAAGGTTTAAATTCTAAATTCTTGAGATTCTTTATTTTTTTATTGTAGTCAGGTACAATCTATAAGATTATGAAAATCGAATTGTTAGATCAGCCAGTTTTAATCGTCAAATCACTTTCTCCTTATCAGCTTGATAATTTTGAGGAAAAAGAAGCTTTAGAACAAATTGAACATTTTTTAGAAGAAGAAATTTTGCAAATCAGAGATAAATTATCGTCTGGGCAGATTATTGGCTTAGATGAATATTTTACAACTTTTAATTTACACATTCAAACCGAAAATGAAGTTAGCTCAGTGGTTTTAGAATCTGAATGGAAAAATAATACTAATACCGAAGAATCAGAAGACCAAGCTTTAAGCGATCTTCCAGCAGACATTCAAGTTAGTGAATTAATGAGAGTGGCAAAAATTACCTATTCAGAAAAAGATCAATTAATTGCTGAAAGAAAAAAACTTTTGCAGTGGTTAATTAATCAAAGCTCTGATATTCCGATTATTAGCGGTCTGAACAATAATGATTATTTATTATTTTCCGCCAAAGATATTTTAAATTTGATTAATAGTCTAAAAGAATTTTTTGGTCTTAAATAAATTTTCCAAAAATTTTCTATAATATCTTTTATAAATAATAAACTTTAATTAAAATAGCAGGAATAAATAAGGTGGCTTTAAAACCCGAAGAAATTACTTTATTAATAAAAGAGCAAATCGAAAGCTTTGGTCAAGAAATAAACAAAAAAAATATTGGTTCTGTTATCTCGGTCGGAGATGGTGTTGCTAATGTTTATGGTCTTTCAGATATTATGTCTGGCGAATTAGTGCAGTTTGAAGATCCACAGAATACAATTGGCATGGCTTTAAGCTTAGACGGCGAGTCGGTCGGTATTGTTTTATTTGGTGAAGGACGAGAAATAAAAGAAGGCTGTAAAGTTACAACAACTGGACGAATTTCATCAGTACCAGTTGGAGACGCTTTAATTGGTCGTGTTATTAATCCTTTAGGAGAGCCACTAGACGGCAAAGGAGCTATTAATTCTCACAAATTTAGACCAATTGAACAAAAAGCAGTCGGTATTATTGAAAGAAAATCAGTTCATGAACCAATGCAAACTGGAATTGTCGCTATTGATTCAATGATTCCAATTGGCAGAGGACAAAGAGAGCTAATTATTGGCGACCGACAAACAGGTAAAACTAGTATTGCAATTGATACAATTTTAAATCAACAAAATTTAGCCGATCGCCCACTTTGTATTTATGTAGCTATTGGTCAAAGACAAGCTACTGTTTCACAAACTTTAAAATTGCTGGAAGAAAGAGGAGCTATGGAATATACAACTATTGTTGTTGCCGCTTCGACTGATCAGCCAGCCTTACAATTTATTGCTCCTTTTGCTGGTGTGGCTATTGCTGAAGAATTTATGTTTAGCGGCAAGCATGTTTTAATTGTTTATGATGATTTAAGCAAGCATGCTGTCGCTTATCGTTCAATGAGTTTATTATTGCGTCGTCCTCCCGGTCGTGAGGCTTATCCGGGCGATGTGTTTTATTTACATTCTCGTCTTTTAGAAAGAGCGGCAAAATTATCTGATGAATTAGGTGGTGGATCAATAACAGCATTACCAATTGTTGAAACCCAAGGTGGAGATGTTTCGGCTTATATTCCAACTAATGTTATTTCAATTACAGATGGTCAAATATTTTTAGAATCAGACTTATTTAATTCCGGGATTCGTCCAGCTATAAATGTGGGTATTTCAGTTTCACGGGTAGGTGGTGCGGCTCAAACTAAGGCTATTAAACAAGTATCTGGTAAATTAAGATTAGACTTGGCTCAATATACAGAATTAAAAGCCTTTTCGCAATTTGCCTCAGATTTAGATAAAACCTCACAGAGACAATTAATTAGAGGGCAAAGATTAACTTGGTTATTAACGCAACCAGAATATTCACCTCTAGAATTAGCTGCTCAAGTTTCTTATTTATTTGCTGGCATTAATGGTTTACTAGATGATTGTGATCAAAAGACAATTAATTTGTTTAAGCAAAAATGGATTACTGAATTTAAAGCTCAATCACCAGATCTATTTGATAAGTTAAATAAAGGTTTAGCTATGAATGATGATGAAAAAAATAAATTAAAAAATGAATTGAATTCTTGTATTGAAGGTTTAATCAAAACACAAAAATAAAAAGCTTTCTGTATATTTTTGAAATTAGGACTATCCCTTAAAAAAAATTAATATTACTTTAAGGCTGTTTTTTTAAATTTATTGTTAATTATCCTCTTTTAAAGTGAATTTTTATTATAGTTAGTTTTTTCACAATAAAATGGGATCTGGATCTACACGCAGAACTTCAAGGGCTACAACTCGTACTACTCGTGCTGGTGGTGGTATGAAAACTGGCTCTGCCATGGGAGTGATAGCGTCAATTGTATTTGTTGTTGCAGCTTGTGGTTTATATATGGCTTATATGTTTAGCGAAAACAATAAAAAGCTAGCCGCCGCTAATGCCACAACACCAGTTATCGTAGCCGCCACCGAATTAAAACTTGGCAAAGAATTGACTCCTCAAGACATTACTGTTAAACAAGTGAAAGTTGGATCAGTAGAACCTGGTGCTTTTACTGATGCGGCTGACCCAAGTTTAATTGGTGGAACTTTGGTGGTAAATGTTTTGGGTGGTCAAACAATTTTGCGTAATTATATTGGTGTACCTGAAACAAAGCTTGCACCCAAAGAAGGAGAAAGAGAAGTTACTATTGCATTAAAAGGACAAGATGCTACCGATTCATTTTTACGAAAAGGGCAAGAAGTTAGTGTTTTTAGGGTTTTTATAACAGCCAGCGGAAATCGTATCACTCAGTCTTTGTCTAAGAGAGGTAGAATTTTAGATGTAAATAAAAATGATAGTGTTGCGGCTACTGCTCAGACTGGCGGAGGGCCACAAACTTTAGTAAATTTGGCAGTTGCACCAGAAGACGCCCAACGAATATTACAATACAGAGATAGCGGGGAGGTTAAATTATTAGATGGTGCAAATCAAGAACCTCCACCTAGTCGAGTAAGTTTATTTCAAGCTTGGAGAGGAGTTGAACAAGAAGAGTCTGAATTGACAGCCGAAGTCGGTGGAACTTTAATGACAAAAGAGGCTAAAAGCGGTTAATTAGTCAAAAAAGTGAGAGAATTAAAAATTAAAATTATGTTTAAAAAACTTACCACAATCAGTTTATTTAGTTTAGCCATTTTTGCTAGTACTTTAAGTTTTAGTGCTAAAGCGGGCTTAAACTCTATCGGGACAACAGTGCCAATTTCAACTAATCTTGAAGTTAGTGTTGGTCAATCAACTTTAATTAAATTAAGGCAAAAACCTGAAAGAATAGCTTTAAGTAATCCGGGTATTGCATATGTCTTAATGATTACTCCTGAACAAGTGGAAGTTATAGGACGCAATCCAGGTAGGACAAATTTATATATTTGGTATCCGCCCAAAGATAATGACAAACCTGGTACTCAATCAACCGTTTATGGAGCTGAAATCAGCGTAGGCTTACCAAAAGCTCCTTATATAACTAATACTCCAACAATGGAAATCCTGAATGGCGATTTCTCG
>CANLFK010000070.1 GCA_947489925.1 Candidatus Caenarcanales bacterium | reverse complement strand
TTCTCTGGGCTTCGGCAATATATAAACGAACTTTATCTTGATCAGAACTAACCGAAGACATGAGAGCCGTTAAATACTGCACTGGATAATTTGCTTTCAGCCAAGCTGTTTGATAGCTAACCATTGCATAAGCCGCTGAGTGAGACTTATTAAAACAATATTCTGCAAAACCAACCATTGTATCAAAAAGTTCTTCTGCCACTTTTGTATCGATACTTTTTGCTGAACAGCCATCCAAAAAGATCTCTTTGTACTTATTCATTTCTTCAGGCTTTTTCTTGCCCATGGCACGCCTTAATAAATCTGCTTGCCCTAAAGTGAAGTCTGCCAAATACTGAGCAATCTGCATAATCTGCTCTTGATAAACAATAGTTCCATATGTATCTTTGAGTATTGGTTCTAGCTGAGGAGTTTTATATTCAACTTTTTTCCGTCCATGTTTTCGGTCAATAAATTCATCAATCATTCCGCAATCCAATGGGCCTGGACGATAAAGTGCAATAATCGCTGAAATATCTTCAATAGAACTTGGCTTCATATCCTTAGCAACCTGACGCATTCCCGTTGAAGTTTCTAATTGAAAAACACCAACTAATTCACCCCGAGAAAGCATTTCATAAACTTTCGGATCATCAAATGAAACATTATCAATATCAATTTTGGCTTGACCAGTGCTTGCCGCAATAATATCAATAGCCCGATAAATCATGGTCAAATTACGCAAGCCCAAAAAGTCCATTTTCAATAAGCCCAAAGTTGCCATATGATCCATTGAGTATTGAGTGATAATGCCTCCTTCTTTGCTTCTAGTAAGTGGAACAACATCAGTCAGAGGAATATCACCAATAATGACACCAGCCGCATGAACTCCATAACTTTTATTAGTGCCTTCAATTTTCATGGCTAAGTCCACTACATCGTGTGCTGATTGATCAGTTTCATAAATCTTTTTAAATTCTGGGTGATTTTCGACCATCCAATCCAAAGTGCGAGGTTTTCCTCTGACAACTGGAATAGCTTTTGCCAAAATTTCAGACTTTTGATAAGGATAATTCATAACCCGTGAAACATCTTTAACAACAGCTTTAGAAGTCAATCGGTTAAAGGTAATAATTTGGGCAACTTTGTCTTCACCGTATAAATTCCGCACATATTCAATTACTTCACCCCGTCTTTCAATGCAAAAATCGGTATCAATATCGGGCATGGACTTTCTTTCGGGATTCAAAAACCTTTCAAAAAGTAAATTAAATCTAAGCGGATCAATATTTGTAATACCCAAAACATATGCAATTAACGAACCAGCCGCAGAACCCCGTCCAGGACCAACTGGAATATTGGAACGCCTCGCATATGCAATAAAATCAGCCACAATCAAAAAATAACCCGCAAAACCAGAATCTTCAATTACTTTTAGCTCATATTCAAGCCTCTCTAAAACAGCTGGATTGATTTCTCCATATCTTTCTTCGGCTCGCACAAAAGATAATTTTCGCAAATAAGATTCATTGGTCTCGCCTTCGGGTACTGGACATTGGGGCATACGAGGTTGAGTATTTTCCAAAATCGGATAACCTTGAATTTTCTCCATGATTTCAAGAGTATAATCTTCAATTGATTCACGGATTAATTTACGGTTTTCAATATAAGTAAAACTATTATTCAGCTCTGAGCCAGATTTCAAATATTCACTACCCGAAAATTTCATGCGAGGAAAATCGGTAATTAATTTATTAGTTTGCAAGCATAAAATGGCATCATGGGCGATTGCGTCCTGCTTGGTTGTATAATGGCTATCATTAGTGGTAATCACTTTAACGCCAAGTTCAGCGGCTAATTGAACCATTTGAGCATTAACTTTTTTTTCTTCAGGTATATCATGGTCTTGGATTTCGAGATAAAAATCATCACCAAATAAATTTTTATAAAATAAAGCGGCTGATTTGGCTTCTTCGTATTTTTCATTTAATAATAAATTAGGAACTTCACCACCCAAGCAAGCAGTTAAGCAAATTATTCCATCAGCTTTATTTTTTAAAAAGTCTTTGGAAATTCTGGGTTTATAATAAAAACCATTTATGCTGGCTTCGCTGACTATTTCAGTTAAATTACGATAACCAATATCATTTTTGGCAAGTAAAACCAAGTGATAAAGCGGAACTCTTTTCTTTTTATCGGTATGATCGCCATTTATAACATAAATTTCAGAACCTAAAATCGGTTTAATGCCTTGCTTTTTGCATTCCTGAAACATTTCAAAACAACCAAACATAACTCCATGATCACTGATTCCAAGAGCTGGCATATTTAAATCTTTGGCTCTTTTCACCAATTCTTTAATGCGGCTTGCCCCGTCTAAAAGCGAATATTCGGTATGAACATGCAAAGGAACATGAGGAATTATTAAATTACTGGTCATAAAATTTATAAAACTTTTTTCTTGCTTTTAATTTTAATATTGTTTAGCTTGATTTACAGAATTAATAATTCACAACCACGAAAGAAATTTGATAAACATAATTTCAAACTATTCCGTGTTTTTTAAGATTTATTTTGTTTTTATTCTCGTCCCATTCAAATTTCATTTATTCTTCGCTCTCATCTTTCGCTCCAGTTAAGCCCATTCGGTATTTAATATCATAATTTATTTCTTTTCTGAATTTATCCTAAAACCAATAGGCTTTTTAGATTCTTTGGCTGGTTGCATTAATTCACGAATTGCATCAAAAACTATCTTGAATTGTTCGTCATAACGAGACTCAAGAGTATTTAGTCTTAAAGCTAAATCTTTGTTTGTATCGATTAATTGCCTTAATTGAACGAAAGTTCGCATAATTTGAATGTTTACCTGTATCGCTCTTTTGCTTCTTAAAACACTAGAAAGCATTGCTACTCCTTGCTCTGTAAAAGCATATGGTAGATATTTAGAATGCTCACCTCTTTTTAAGGTCACAAATTGTGATCTTAGAGCTTCATTTTCTTCCTTGCTCAATTGAAACATAAAATCTTCTGGAAAACGCTCTATATTTCTCTTTACTGCTTGTATTAGTGTTCTTGCTTCTACTTCATAAAGTTCGGCTAAATGGGTGCTAAGCATTATTTTATGCCCTCTCAGCCAGTAAATGCGATTTTCCACAATATCAAGGTTTAATAAATTTTTTGTCATTTACTCCTCGCTCTCATCTTTCGCTCCAGTTAAGCCCATTCGGTATTTAATATCATAATTTATTATAAAATCTAGCTCTTCATCGGTAAATCCGTAGTGTTGGGCTAATACTTTATCTATTTCATCAATTATATGTTTTGATTTGCGAGGATAATATTCATCGTATATTACTTTTCCTGTAGTTTTATAGAGAGTTTCTTTTCTCTTCGCATTTATTTCATAGTCTTTCATTAAATGCTTTGTAATATTTTGTAGTTTATCTTTTACTGAATCGTTCATTGCATCTAAGCCAATTGGGAAGTTTTTTATTTCTCTCATGTTCAGGTGTCTACAATCTGAAAGAATTAAAAACCACCAATAAAATACAGAACTATTCAGAGAGCTTGTAATAATTAAACTATTTATTGGGTTTTGTAAATTCAAAGTTTTAACCTGTACTGAAATTTTTTCTCCATCTTTTTCATTCCAAAAGTAAGGTGCAAAATCCATCGCTCTAATCCAATATCTAGGAGCATTGTGATAATAACAAATATTTTTTGAAGAACTTACTAAAAAATCATTAAGTATTTTGTGTTTAGTAACTTTTTCTAAAATTCTATTCTCAATATTTTTATAAATTTTCAAAATAGAGTTCTGAATTTCCCCTTTCAAAGATATAAATGGGTTTAATTCTAAATTCTCAAATAGAAAATTTCTAAATTCTTCATTCCATCTATGATACTTACTTACAAATTTTAAATCTTGTTGATTGTGAGTAGAAAGAAAAATTAATAATCTTTGATCTACGCCATTAAACAGTTTTGAAGGTCTAATACAATAAGTTGAAAACCAAGAAGTAAACTCTTTAGAAAATAAATTAATGAAAGATTCCATTCGATCAGTACAAATAGATGAATGAGGTACTATCATTCCGCAATAGCCAGAAAACCCCCCAGCCCCCTTGACAGGGGGAGTTTCATTGTTTAGTTTTTTAGATTTTTGAGCAGTAGTTTTTTTAGTATTTTGTACTTTCTCTACAAAGGTAGTATCCAAATCCTTCAAGTTCCCCCTGTCAAGGGGGTTAGGGGGTTTAGGCTTATTCTTCAGTATTTTCAAACATCTTTCAACAACAAAAGCATATAAATTTCCGCAACTCTCTGTTTCATAGCCTTTAATTTGATAGTCTTTTTTTACTTTTGAGTACTCAACATATGGAGGATTCCCGATAATGACATCAAAACCGCCCGATTCAATAATTTCATAAAATTCTGTATACCAATGAAAAGGCTGATGAGTAGAAATAAATTCATCATATTCTTTTTTCTTTTTCAGGTCAAAACCATACCTAGCCTGAGCAAGATAAGTATTTAATTCGTCATTTAGCTTTGTGAGAGAGCTTTTTAATTCTTTTTTAGTATCAGCTAATTGAGTACAATTTGTATCTTTTTGAGTTTGTAATTCTTTAAATTTACGATAAATCGAACTAACTTTTTTACCAGCATTACTAATTGACTCACCGTAAGCGGAAATTGTAAACAAATCAAATTTCAAAGAGCTTGACTGTTCTCCACCAGAAAGAGCCTCTCTTATTTCGGGATAACTAGCAAAACCAATAAGAGCATTACCAGCTTTAATATTAAAATCAATGTCTGGGAGCGGTTCAATTTGCGATTTATCATTAATTACTGAAACAAGTTTTAAAAATAATCTTAGCTTACAAATTTCAGTAGCTTCTTCCATTATGTCTACGCCATAGAGGTTATTGAGTATTATTGACTTATAAATAAAGTATTCTCTTGATGGATGTTGATTTATTTTTTCCAGTTCTTCTTTAAATAATTGTATGGCTTGAATCTCTGAAACTCCCTCTGTTAAGGGGGCTGGGGGGTACATTTCCTCCATTCTTTCAATGCAAGCTGAATATAAAGTTTCTAAAATATTTAAAGCGGCAAATAAAAATGCACCAGAACCACAAGTAGGATCAAGTACTGTAATTTTTTGAATTGCCTGATAAAAATCTAAAACTAGAGAGGGGTTTTCGGTGGTTTCAATCAAGTCTTGAGCAAATTGTTTTATATCTAAATTGTAAGTTATTAAATCTGCAACTTGTTTAATTTCACCATTTTTTAATTTAGTATATATTTCTTCATATCTTTCTCTGCGAGCTATTACTTCTCTCCATATTTCAGTAGGCAGTGCATATTCATCTGGGGCTAATTTATTCCAATTTGTGCGTTTAGAAATATCATTAATTCCTTGTTTTATATTATCTGGTAAGGGTAAATCTATTCCTTTTTGTACTGATTCATATATATATTTTCTGGGATTATTTTGTAATAAATCAAATATTTGTATATTATTTTCGATTTGATTTAATAAAAAAGGTATTATAGTATTTTTAGAAATATAGTCGGTTATATCTTCTTTTGTATAATAAGCACCCATTTGTTTTTGATTAATATACTTTTCAAATATATGTCCAAGTATATCTGGATTAATTTCATTTTGCTCTTTCAGAGGTCTATCATCTAAATGCCATTGATATTTTTCAAAGAATTCAAATAGTTTTTCAAAAGCAATATCTGGTATTTGTATTTGTTGATTATGCGTTTCTTCTATTTGATGTTTTAAAAATAAACCACCATTTAAGTATGGAATATCACCTAATAAATTTTTAATTGTATTTGTTCTATTACTCTCTTGCTGAGCGAATCCTTCAAAGAAGAGAGGGCATAAAAAATCTTTATAAAAACTATTTTCTTTTTGTAATTGTACTTCTCTTAATTTATTTCTTAAGTAGTCTAAATCATTATTTAAAAAGCCTTTTTTCTGAATAAAGTAAATAAACATTAAACGATTAATAATTACTGAAATATACCAATTTTGAATATTCTCATCTGGAATTCCAGTCAGAAAGCCAAGAAATGATTTTCTTTCTTTATCAAAAAGTTCATAAAATTTCTTAGTAACTTTATCTTTATTAAATTCGCTTTTTACTTTTTTTGATATATCACTAATACCAAGCAAACTTTCTTCTTCTTCAATAGTTATGGTAATTCCATTTAGCTTTTGTAGTAAAGCATTACCCGAGGAATTTTTATTAAAAGTATGAGTAATTAATCTTTGAGGTTTACCAATTTCTTTAATTTTATACTGCCAAAGTTGAATAGTTTTTGATTGATTTATAAAAATAATTAAATTTTCATAGCCAATTGTTTCAAGTTCTTTAGCAATTTTTTGTCTAATACTTACTTGAGGAATTTCGCTTTCAGACAAGCATTCATAAATTTTAAATCCTCTTTTATCAGCAATTCCATTAATTAAATAAGTTTGATTTTCAATATTCAATGAATTTTCATAAATATATTTATCCCAGCCAAGTTCTCTAAACAAAGGTTTAAAATCAAATTGATTGAGTAAGTTTAATCTCTTTTCATTATCAGTTTTAGACATATTAATTTTTATCAAAAATCCCCATTGAACATATTATTCTAGCTTCATTTTCTTCATTTGTTTTATGCTTCAAGGTTAATTTATTTTCTGAATACAAAGCAATTACAAGATTAACAAGGTCTTTATCAGAAACTTCCATTTTTAGTTGTCTATGCAAAATATCATTAGCTTCTTGCATTAAGATACCACCATTATACAAATCATTAATAGCTTTTTTTAAATCAGAAATTTCATTTTGTGGAAATAATAAAGGTGTTTTTTCTCTTCTAGTTAATTCTGCATTTAATCTATTATAAACTCTAGTAGTAAGTTTGCTCATTTGCCCGCCAGAGACTGTATTTCTGATCTTTCCATGTACTTGTTTTAATGCTGTTTCTACTAATTCATGATGTATATTTTCTTTTGGTAATAATTTTTCGTTAATAGAACATCTAGCCAAAGATAAAATTTCAAACTGCGATTCAGTTATACTATTTCCCTCTTTATCTAAAAAAGCAAGAGCATCACTTCCATTATCGGTTTTTACATAAACCAAAACGCCTTCTTTGTCGTGTTCAGTAGGTATTCTTTGTTTAGTAGAATAAATATTATTAGGCATTTCTGGAATTATTTTTTCTAATTTTGGATCAATAGCAATGGCAGTTTTCCAAATATGATAAGCATGAGAATGTAAGTCTATATCTTGGTCATTATTATCATTCAATGATTCTTTTGCTTCATTATAAATATTTGTTAAATGTTCTTCTGAATATTCTTCATCACCAAAAAACTTTTCATCTGAGCCAATAACATTACTATTTTGATTTAATCTATTTTTTACTCTCTCTCTTAATTGTATTATTTTTTCTAAGCCTTCTGCTGGTAAAAAAGTATAACAAAGTATTTCTGGAGATTTTTGCCCAATTCTATCAACACGACCCGCTCTTTGAATTAATCGAATAATTGCCCAAGGTATATCAAAATTAACAATAATATGAGCATCTTGCAAATTTTGTCCTTCACTTAATACATCAGTAGAAATTACAATTTGAATTTGATTCTCTTTTTCTATTGTTTTATTATTACTTTCTGGACTAAATTTATATACAAACTCAGTTTGATTAGTCATTTGCCCAGTAATAGCTTTTATACAGGTAATTCCTCGGTTGATTAATTCTTTTTCTATATACTTAGCAGTATCTGCAAATTGTGTAAAAACTAATATTTTTTCATTTTTATGTTTAGAGATTAATTTTTCTAATTCATTTATTTTAGGGTCTTCTGAAGGATTCCAATTATCAGCTATTTTTAAAATATTATTCAATAAATCACAATCTTCATTCAAAGTCTCTAATAGTTTTTTATCAAATAAATCGCTTCCAATCCACTTAAATTTAGTTTCATAATTGTTTAAGTATTTTTCATATATTTTTTGTGCAATCAAAAGTAGTTTTTCGTTTTTTGTAAATTCAATTTCATCATTATCAGTATCATTGTCGGTATCGTCCATATATTCTGAAAGGTCTTCATATATAGATTTTCCAATTGGTAATTTTAAATTATTTTGAATAGCATAAATAAATATATAGTTTTTTATTATTTGTCTTTGTAATGATTTAATAAAACTATCTCCAGAACTTTCTAATCTTTTAAACAAATTAATTCTCGTAAAACCTATTAATCTTTCACCCGCTTTAGTAAGATTTTTTATAATTTCTTTTTCTTGTGCATTAGGTATTCTTGACTTATTAGAATTATTCAAATAACGCAATAAGCCATATCTTGGTAACAACAAAGTATTAATATTATTTTCAACTTCTTCAGAAAATAGTTTTCCGTACTGATTATTTTCCTGCTGAAATTTAATTGTTTTAGGTATACGCAAAGGAAAATAGTTTTTTGAACCATCAAATAATTCTAAATATTTTCTTCCAGAAACTTTATCAGTTTTAGCATATATATTTTCTACAACTTGTCTAGTTCTTCTTACTAAAAATAATCTTAATAATTCTCGCCAATCATCAGCAAAACAACTCTTTTCAAAAGCCCCAATTGAACGAATATGACAATTAGGATGTTTTTTATAAAATTCAGTTTCACTATTATCACAATGTTCTTTTATATATTTTTCTGGTTTTATACCTAAATCATCATCTTCATTTATAAATATCTAAGTTGATTAGCTAAATCTTCAAAAGACTTATTATATGGCGTTGCTGTCAATAATAATACTTTACTATCATTAGATTGAATATACTCTCTAATTGCCTGATAAACCTTTGTTTCTCTATTCCTTAAATTATGGCTTTCATCAATCAAAACCAATTTATATCTTTTTAAATCTTTTAATTCTTTAATTACTTTTGAAGAAGGAATAATTTTGGCTCTCATACCATAACTATCTTTATAATCTTCCCACATATGCACAAGACCAACTGGACAAATAATTAAAGTTTGAAAACCATGATCATCTTCAAATATTCTTGTTATAGCCGTTGCCATCAAGGTTTTGCCTAAGCCAACAACATCTCCAATAATTACACCATTTCTTTTATTTAAGTACCTTGAGGCTATTTGTACTGCTACTTTTTGATAATCAAATAAAACATTTCTAAAGTCTTTGGGAATCGCAAATTCAGCCAATCCAAGCCTAGCTTCTTGTGATAAATGATATGCCATTTTAAGATAAATATGAAAAGGTTTAATATCTTTTTGTCCAGGCCAACCATTTTTTATAATTTCTATTAATTCTTTATTTATATTTAAACAAAACCTTGAATTCCATCTCTCCTCAAACCAAGTTGCTAATTTAGTAGCTGCATCCTGATCAAGTATATCAACATTTAATTCACCTTGTTTTTGTAATCCAGAAAAGGTTAAATTACTACTACCTAAATAACCTACAATTGGAGTTTTTCTACTATTTGTAAAAAGTAAATAAAGTTTTGCATGAAGTGAATGTTCTAAATATAATTTTATATCAAGTTTATTATTTTCTATTTGTTCAATTAATTTATTTAATGCTTGTTCTTTCTTATTGGAAGGTATTTGTAATTCTAATTGTGTTTTAAAATCTTGTACTATTTTTTTCTTTAATTCAGGAAGTTCTTTTTGGTCAATTTCATTATTATCTAAAATATTTCTATACTTTTTTAAGTCTTCTTTAGGGGAACTTTGAATACCAATTAATAAACGACATTTTTCATTATTTGTACCAGAAAAATTATCAATATAATTACCAAGTAATTCCCAACCAAATAAATTAAAAAAACCAACACAAAAATCGGCTTTATATGATTCTTTTAAGGTCTCAATCAATTCAGGAGCTAAGAATTTTTCAATATTATCATAAATAGTTGGCATAATTTTATTATCAATATTTTTTTAATTTCATAACAATAATTTTACTTCAAAGCTTAAACATATTAAAAATGGTTTTACCTTCAATATTCTTACAGGTTTTTAAATAATCGTTGATTGGCTTTCCTTTGTCATCAAACAGTAGTTTTAGAGCTTGGGATTCTTGATAGCAACTAGCAAAATCTACATCATTCAGAAACTTACTATCCGAATGATCTTTATTGGAACAACGGAAATATTCATCAATAGATTTTTCTCTAATAAAATTAGCTTGTTCATCGTAGTATCCAAGATAAACACTTTCATTACCTATTTTAAATTTGGTAGTACCATTAGCTTCAATTGTGATTTCACCTTTTGAGAGAGGACAGTTAATTGTTGTAAATTTTGGATTGTATTTTTTATAGACAAAGATGTTGCTTATCCAAAAAAGAGATTTATGATTATTTCTGGCACAATTTACAATTTGCTTAAACTCTTCTTTAGTTACTGACTCTGGATTAATATAAGTAGCGTCAGTTTTGGGCAATTGATACTCATAAAATAAGCTTAGTCTCTTTTCTTTTTCATACTGAATGTCTGGACTATTGAGCTTTGCCATTTTTTCTTTAGCACTTCTTTTGATTTCATTAAAGGTTTTAGTATCGATTACTTCAAATTGTAAATCTTTTTGCAAACAATTCAGAAGAGGAAACGAAGCTATTTGAGAATTTTCAATATCTTTTTGATTTATATTTTTTCCACCGAATAAACGATAGTCCTTAGCCTCTCCTCTTGCTGATCCACCAAGAAAAATTTTCTTATTATTATTTTCATAAACATAAATTGAATAGTATGAGGAGTTTGCAATATAGCTAAAATAAGAATAAGTTTTAATACTACCTATTTCACAACTATAACTAGATGAGAGCTTTAAATTGAAAGAGTTGTACTTTGCTAGATTATCTTGAATTACGCTAATCAAAAGCATTATGCAAATTATAGAAATTATAAGTACAAACGGAGCAGTAAGTATAATTATTAATATTTTTTTTAATTTCATACTATTATTTTGCTTTAGGTGTAAATATATTGAAAATGGTTTTACCTTCGCTATTTTTGCAGGTTTTCAAATAATCATTGATTGGCTCTCCCTTTGAGTTGAAAACCAGTTTTAAAGATCGATTAACCCTTAATTCTATAGGAAATTGATCTTCACCGCTGTCAGCTTTATCCCGATCGCTTTGAGTGATAGCTTTTCCACCATCAGCG
>CANLFK010000069.1 GCA_947489925.1 Candidatus Caenarcanales bacterium | reverse complement strand
AGATAGTAGTAATAATCCTAATATGCAAAAAATATTATCTTCGCAAGCTATTTCTTTTAATGCTAATCTCGAAATTATTCAGGCTTTGTCTGATTTCAAATCCAATATTGATATTCCATCGCTTATCAAGAATAATTTGACGATTAAATAATGTGAGTTCGATGAAAAGAAAATCTGAAAATGCTGATTGAAGCGAAACTTTGAAGCAATCACAATTGCAAGTCTCTCGCTAAAGAATTTTGTCTTTTTACCCCCAACCCCCTGAAAGTGGGCTATTAGAGAGTGGAGTTGGGAATTTAGACCTTGAAGACAGAAAATTTCAAACAGATTTATTGAGTGTCCCCTTCGGGGAATGGCTTAAGCCTAGGGGCTAAGACTTGAATTCTTGAGAAGCTTTTTGTGTTTTTTATCTGTCGAACTCACATTAAATAAATTAATTGAGTTTTATTTTGCTAGATAAAGATGAACTTTTTTGAATTGTTTCTATTGCTAATTGTGCTAATTCATATTCATCTAATTTAAGTAAATGCTTCCAAATATTACGAATTGAATCTTCCATGACTTTCCTTTGAGAAAGAGGCATTTTGTGTAAAACTGAGTCTAAATCTTTATCTTGTCGAAAGAAATAAATTGCACACATAATATTAGCAACTTGACTAATTTCTTTGGCAATATGTCCGTCCTGAGAAGTTAATTGATTTTTGAGAGCTTTAGATAATAAGTTTTCGGTTAATTGTCCACAATTTTTTAAATAAGTGCTTAATAAATCAAAATTATTAATTTTTAGCTCAGACTTATCATTGTTCATATAATTTCTTCCTTTAGGGAAATCTCTTTAATATCAATGTATAAACCTAAAGTAAAGAAATTTTTAAGAAGCTCAATTATTAAATTGAATTAATATAAGTGTTTTTGAGTTTTCTAATATTTTGGCAATCTAGGGAAATTTGTTTTTTTAAATTATCAATTGAATCAAATTTGTGTTCTGGTCTCATAAACTCAAGTAATTCAATTTTAAGATTTTCACCAATTTTTAGGTTTAATTCTTCTGGCAATGGCTCTAGCAAATGAGATTCAATTATCGGAGCTGAATTCAAATTATTATTTATAGTTGGAGCTAAGCCAATATTCACCGCACTTAAATAATTTTTATGTTGAATTTGAGTATAGCCAGCATAAACTCCACTTGGGATTTTAACTTTTTCTGGATTATAAGCTAAATTTAAAGTCGGAAAGCCCAGTTTTCTGCCAATTTGATTGCCAGCTCTGACAGCTCCATAAACAAGAAAATGATGACCCAGAAGTTGATTAGCTTCTTTGATTTTTCCAATTTTTAATAATTGTCTAATTTGACTGCTTGAAATTATATTTTGATTTTCGGTATAAATTGGCTCACAAACCTCAAACTCAAATTGACCATTTAATTCAGCTAAATATGTTTTCAGTAAATCAATATTTCCTTTTTTTTCTTTTCCAAAAGTATGATTCAAACCGCAAGTTAAATAAGCACAATTTAATCTTTTAAGTAAAATATCTTTAAAGTAAACTTCTGGTTCAAGTTCATTTAAAGCTGGAAAATCAAAGATAATAATTTCGGCTAAGCCTAATTCTCTGAATAATAATAATCTTTCATCTAAAGAAGTAATTAATTGTGTTTCTAAGCTGGGATTAGTCCACTTAAGTGGTGATTCTTTAAAAGTGGTCGCACAAGGAATTAGGTTTTTTTCTTTAGCTTTATTAATTAATTCTCTGATTAAAAAACTATGTCCTTTGTGAAGACCGTCAAACATGCCTAAAGCCAAAGCTCTTTTATTATTATTTACTTTAAAAGAAGTCAGCTGTATTATTTCAAAAGGCATTATAAACTCTATAAGAACTTATTGAAAATAAGCCCAAAACGGGACTTGAACCCGTGACCTCACCCTTACCAAGGGTGTGCTCTACCACTGAGCTATTTGGGCAATAAAACAAATTTATATTCTATCCTAAAAAAATTTTTTTTGCTCAAATAAAAACAACAATTAATAAAGTCTTATTAAAAATACAGATTACTTGCAGTTAAACCAACAAGACTATTTTCTGAAGATGGCAGAAAGTTGAAAGTATTAAATGAATTATTTAAAGAAGGATTAAGAATATTATTAATATTTTCGGTTTGAGAAGTTAAAGAATTTAGCGTTAATCCATTCAAATTAGCCTGATTTAGGTTGTCATTAGGGTTTAATTTATTCAAAACCGCATAACCTAAG
Source organism: Candidatus Caenarcanales bacterium (assembly GCA_947489925.1). GTDB lineage: Bacteria > Cyanobacteriota > Vampirovibrionia > Caenarcaniphilales > Caenarcanaceae > JAAFJH01. The sequence continues at coordinate 9,108 of CANLFK010000069.1, read as the reverse complement.
CCCGTCAAATAAGCTTGTTCTGGAGTCCAAGTCCTTTGTTTTTGTCGTGAAGAATTAATTAAAGGTGTCTGAGTTTCACTGAGATATTTGCCAAAAACTGGCTTATTTGTTTCATTTACAATTGGAATACATTTCTTTGCTAAAGCATCAATGAAACCTTTTAAATCAGTACTGTTTTGCAAATTAAAAGATTTATCCGAAAATTTAATATTCTCAGCACTAATTTGAATTTCTTGATTATCTTTAGTTCTTAAAATAAAACCATTTTGGCGAGCTACAAAAGAATATTGATCACTTTTTAATTTATCTAAAGCTTGATCAACAGTCAATTTGCTAAAAGACAAAGTATCATTGCCTAATCCACCAACCAAGCGGGTATTTTGATTACCTAAATCATCTTTATAATCAAAAGTATCATCGCCATCGTTTCCTACTACTGTGCCTCTTTCAATAGAACCAAGTATAAAATTATCAGAGTCATTAGTACCTGTTGTCTGAGGCTCTGCTTGAGGATGGTTTGGCTTAATTAAATCTTTTTTCTGACTTAAACTAGGCCAATTAATTTTATTTATATTATTGGAGGCTAAATTATTTTTATTTTGATTAAATAAATAGTACATGTCTAGCAAAAATTTTCAGTACAAACTATATACGGTAATTTTATTGTGAAATCTCAATACTTTAGGTTTTTCCTTGATTTAATTAGGTTTTAGTCTATTCTTTTAAAATTTTATTTAATATAAAAAGGCTTTTATTTTATTAATTATTAATTCAGCTGAATTACCAGTGCCAAAAACATTACTTGGCTTTGACATTTGATTATACAAATTAATATCTTTTAACAAAGCCGTAAAATTAGCATAAACATTTTCTTCATTAGTACCAATTAATTTGGCATTTCCCTCCTCAATGGCTTCCGGTCTTTCGGTGGTTTTACGCAAAATTAAAGTTGGTTTTCCTAAGCTACAGCCTTCTTCTTGCAAACCACCCGAATCAGTAATTAAAATATAAGCTTTTTTCAAGACAAAACAAAAAGTTATATAGTCCAAAGGCTCAATTAATTTAATATTCGGGCAATCTTTTAAAATTGGCTCAATTGACTCTCGCACAGCTGGATTTGGGTGAATTGGAAAAATTAATAATAAATCTTTGTGTTCTTCGCTTACTCTTTTTAAAGCTTTAGCTACTTGTTTATGTTCTTCACCCAAGCTTTCCCTGCGGTGCATTGTTATTAAAACTAATTTTTTATTTTGGTTTAATTCGCTTAATTCAAAAGGCAAATTTATAAATTCATTTAATTGATTATGTTCTTCTAATTTTTCCAGTTTATTAATTGTGTCTTTGAGAGAGTCAATTACTGTATTTCCAACTACAAAGACATTTTCTTGTATATTTTCTCTTTTTAAGTTTTCTTTAGCTCTTTCCGTTGGCGGAAAATTTAAAGTAGAAATTTGGCTAATTTGCCTTCTTAACATTTCTTCTGGAAAAGGATTATAAATATTATCAGTTCTTAAACCCGCTTCCAAATGAGCAATTGGTATTTTGTGCAAGAATCCAGCCATTGCCCCACTATATGCAGTAGCCGTATCACCTTGCACAATAATCAAATCACTATCTTTAATAGCCAAATCCAGTTTTTGCAAAATATTAGCAATCACTTGGCTAGGAGACTGATTAAACTGCATAATTTCTAAATTAATATTTGCTTCAAAATCAAACCATTTATATAAATTATTTAAAAGCTCTTTATGTTGTCCAGTTGAGATCAAATTCAAATTAAAAATATCAGCTTCTTTCTGGAAAGCTTTTATTAATGGAGCTACTTTTATTAATTCTGGTCTTGTGCCAAATATAAAACTAATTTTTTTCATTTGACTTCAACAGATAATTTTTATTTTATTGATTTTATACTTTTTATTCTTGCAAAAATAATTAACTATTTGTTTTATCTGGATGAATTAATTTATAAACCAAAGCTGCGACAGCTCCCCCTGCCAAATTAGTAATTAAATATATCCAAATATTACTAATAGAAGTTAAACCCATAGTGGCAATACTTATAGCAATAGCTGGATTATAAGCCCCGCCTGAAATTGCACCGCCAGCAAAAGCACCAACTACAACGGTAAAGCCAATTGCTAAACCAAAATATGAATTACCCGCCGTTTTTGGTGAAGTAGCAGTATTTAAAACCACATATACCAAAGCAAAAGTAAATAAAAATTCATTCAATAAAGCTTTTGGAATATCTAAAGTTAATGGCGTTAAAGTTGGATTTCCTTTTAAATATAAAGCCGTAAAAGCCGCTATTATGCCAGCTATAACTTGAATTACTATATAAATAAGTGCATCTTTTGCTTCGCATTTTCCTCTTAGCCAAACCCCAAGTGTAACCGCTGGATTATAATGCCCACCAGATATAGAACCGCCAGCATAAACCATAATCATTAAAGTACAGCCAATTGCCAAAGGTGCAAAATTGCCAATATTAGGTTCTATAACAGTTAAACCAATTACTAAAGCCAAAAAGAATGTGCCAATAAATTCAACAATATATTTATTCATAGATTTTCTAAATTAAACTTTTCCTTGACATTGAGTCGGTTTAATTTTATCTAAAGTTTTCGCACAATGCTTAGCACAAGAATCAGTACATACTTTTTCAATTTCTTCAGTTGCAATTTGTTTTAAGGTTTTGCTTGCTCTAACTACTTCAGTACATCTTCTTGGGCAATCTCTATTACAGGTTTCCAAAAAGCCTTTATTAAATTCTTGGCAGTCTTTGGTGGTTTTGTCTTGCATGCAGCCAGCACTCAACATGACAATTCCCCAAAAAAACATAATTTTAAAATTCAATTTCATTTGTTAATAATTCTGCTAATTAATTTCAAAAATTTCATTCCCCGCAATTTACTAAAAATAAGTTTAAATAGGTGTTTTTATGTATTTTTGAAACTTAAAAAAATTAATTATGGTCTAAAATGCCTTCTTCATAATCTGATTTGGGTAAATTTGAACTTCTATTATTATTAGACGCTGATATCCGTGAAGCTAAACTGCTTGGTTTCATGGTTGTTGTATTTGCAAGCGGATGCGTATAATAATCATGTCCTTGTCCAGCTTCTTTTACAATTTCATCAATTAAAGTTTCTAAATCTAAAAAGTAGTCTGTAACATCCATTAAAATTGGTGATGTATTAACTCTAAAGCCAGCCAACATAACTTGCTTACCCGATTTGGCAATATTATCCAAAGCATATGCAAAGTCTTCATCTCCGCTCACTAAAACAATTGTGTCTACAAATTTACTCGAATTAATCATGTCCACCACAATTTCAACATCTAAATTTGCTCTTTTAGTGCCATCTGGAAATACTTTTAATTCTTTTTGAACAACTTTATAACCATTTCTTTTCATCCAAAGCAAAAAACCTTGTTGTTTAGAAGCATTTTCATCTACTCCAGTATAAAAGAAAGCCCTTACCATTGGTCCATATTTGCAAAAAGCACTTAATAACTTTGCATAATCAATTTCAATTCCCAATGAACGAGCCGCATGAAATAAGTTATTTCCATCAATAAAAACCGCTAATTTACCAAATTCTCTATGTATTGCTGAAATAGTCATATATTATAAAAACCTTAAATAACAAAACTTTATTGAATTATTATAAACACTTCAAAGCTTAAAGCAAACTTTATAAATCTGTTTTTGCTATTTTTGTTTTATCTAATAAGTTTTCATTTATTTTATTAATTAAAAAAGGCCCTTCATAGACCAAAGCTGTATAAATTTGTATTAAATCTGCACCAGAGTCTAGTCTAATCTTAATATCTTCTAAGGATGAAATTCCACCGACACTTATTAAAGCCAAATTTTTACTTTTATTTTTGCCAATCAATTTTGTTATACGCAGAGAGCGAGCTTTTAATAATTCGCCTGAAATACCACCCATTTGACTATTAGCCCACAAAGGAGTATTTTGTCTTTCTGTGGTTGTATTAGTCGCAACTAAACCTTTTATTTTTAGATTTTCACTAATTTCCAAAACTTGATATAAATTTTCATCTTCCATATCTGGACTGATTTTTAAAAAGACTGGTTTAATTGTTTTCTGGATAATTGGCTCTAAAAGTTTTTTTAATTGATTTGGTGATTCCCATTCTCTTAAGCCAGGTGTATTGGGTGAGCTGACATTAATTGCAATATAATCAGCATAATTTTCTAATAATTCCAAGCTAGCTAAATAATCTTTAATAACTTCTTCTGGGTTACGAGGATCAATAATGCGAGATTTGCCAATATTAATACCAATTGGAATTTTAAATTGACTATTTTCCCGTAAAAGTTTTAATTTTTCCGCTACTTTTTCCGCTCCCAGATTATTAAACCCCAGACAATTCAAAAGACTATTTTTTTCTTTAATTCTGAATAATCTTGGTTTTTCATTACCAGCCTGAGCGACATTTGTAACTGTACCAATTTCAATAAAGCCAAAACCTAAGCCCTGCCAAGCCAAAGGTGCTAAACAAGCCTTGTCCATGCCAGCCGCCAAACCAATTCTATTCGGAAAATTAATACCAGCTATTTCACAAGCAAGCTCTGCTTCATCATTTACACTTGATCTTTTTAGAAGAGAGCCTATTTTTGATAATATATTTAAAGTTAAATCATGTATTAATTCTGGGTCAAGAGTAAATAAAACGGGCTTAATTAATTGATACACCGAATTTAAAATTTAAAATCAATAATTAAACTTATCGTAACAGTCATAAATAAATAGAGTCAATCATTATTCAAAAGATGAAATTCTTTCCGCAAATTATATTTTCTTGGATAATCCCACACAACTTAAAATTCTCTTTAACCAAAAGCTGGCCTGTGGGTAATAGCAAAAATCAAAGTAATAATCAAAGCAATAATTAAAACACCAATTGGTATTGCGTAATTTTTCAAACCTGCCAGCAAAGATGGTTTTTCTTCGGTTTTATTAATTTTGAGTTTTTCATTAAATAATTCTTTGGGTGAACCTTTAAATTTAGAAAAAACCGAATCATCTTCTTTAAACATTAAAGCTTCAAAAGGATCTTTATCTTTGTCTTGATTTTGCAAGCTGGGATTAAAACTATAAGCTTCCAAAGGAAAATTAGCTGTATTTGAATTATTTGCTTCTGGATAATAATAAGACTCTAAGTCAGTTTTATAATTTGGTGTTTGAATTTGACTAATTTCTTGGCTTTGATGAACTAAAGGAGCGGGAGCTGATGAATAATTCACTGGAAGATTATTGCTGGTTTCTTTCAGAACTTGATTCATTTGTTGATTATAACTTTGATTAAAAGCTTCTGATGTTAAATTCGGCTCAAGAATATTATTAATAGTCTGAACTGGTGCTTTGGGTACATTACCTAAAACTTGGCTGAATAATTCATGCTCGTCAATATCCAGCGATGATTGAAAATTACTTTTATTATTCTGCACAGCATTTATTTTTTGCCTGAATAAATTCATTTTATTCCAATTTTCACCAGAATTATTGTTTTTACTTCTAATTTGTCCAAAAATTTCTTCGGCTAATTTCTGCTCTTCAGCGGATAAATTATTATTATCACCAAATTGCTTTAAAGGTAATTCATGATTACTAATTGGATAAATTTCTTGGCTGGGTGAAGGAGGCAAATAAATTGGTTTTGCTTGAGAATGATTATTTAATGACTTAGACATATTAATTTCAACTTGATTTCCCATTGAAGAACTAGAAAAAGCTTCTGGAATATTATTTGCTTGAGGATTATTTGAATTTGTAGGCAAGCTTATTGTTTGGAATAAAAGAACAATTTCTCCCAAATTAATACGATCATTTGCTTTTAGCTGAAATACTTGTTCGGATTCGAGTAAATCACCATTCAAAAAAGTTCCATTAGTACTATTTAAATCGCAAATAAAAAAACCGCTCGGGCTATTAATTAATTTGGCATGCAAACGAGAAATTTCAGTACTCTCAATAACAATATTTGCCTCGGGAGAACGACCAAGAATAGTGTTAGGCTGAGTAATTTCAAATTCCTTTATTGCTTTATTTTCAGCGTTGAGCAAAAGTAATTTGACCCTATTATTATTCATTTTTCCTAAGTTAAAAATAAAAAAATTCTTTTATTGATTTATTAATTCCCCAAAATGACCGAGATTTATAAATTATCTTAAATTAAAAAAGATTTTTCTGATTGGAACTTGGCTTAGAAAGTCAAAATATCTAAAATAAAAATTTTTTAAGTTTTAATATCTATTGGTTTTTTATTGCGAATGATTCTCATTTAAGTTACACTTAGTCAAATATAAATTTATTGCGAATTATTCTCATTTAAATATAATGCTTTCAGGGATAAATCACTTTCCGCTTCCGACTTTATCAGCTTTCAATAGTTATAACCGAGTAGCTTCTCAAGCTTCAAATTCAGTTACTAATTCGGTTAATGGCGTTTCTTCGGCTGATAATAATATAGATGACATAAATGAAACAAATAATGCACCCCAGCCATTAGTTGGAGTTTTACAAAATAATTTAACTGAAAAATTAAAAAAAGCAAAAAACTTACTTCAATCACAAATACCAAAGACTGTTTCTGGAGTTGCTTTAGAAGGAATTACTTTATTTCCCTTAGCAATACTTGAGGTTTTATGGGGCTTATCAGAATTAAGTAGTGGGCTTTTATCTAAATTTATTTATACTCTCACTAGTACAGAAGAAGTTTTTGCTTCGGGAAATATGGCTTATACAACTTGGCAGAATAAAGAATGTTTGGAAAACAGAATAAAAGAAATTGATTATTTGCTTGAAAAAGATGGAAATTATGCAGATATTAATGAAGAACAAAAAAGAATTTTAAATGCGGTTTTAAATAATGATTTGCAAGCTTTGGTTCATTTTGAGGGTAGTAAAAATTCAAATTATTTGCTCTCTTATTTACAAGGTGGGGTCAGTATTTTATTAGGTATTGTTACGATTATGAAAGTAACTGGCAAAGATAAGCATTTGACGAGGAGATTAGAAGAAAATAAAATTCTTAAAGTTATAGAAAATAGCAAGCAAAAAATGTTTTCTGGTTTTCCTAAACATATACAACCAATTGCAGAAGCTCTTATTTTATCTTTGCCTATGTTTGTGTTGGGCTGGTTAAAGCATAATTTATCCAAGCAATTTATCAATAATGACTTAAGTTCTTCTTTTGAAGCAGAATCTATTGCTAATAATGTTTGTGGAACAGAAGGACTTTTAAATATTGCCGAAGTCTTTGCCAATAAGTTTCCAGCTTTAAAAGGGCTTGTGCGGGTGATAGATCCAATTTTATCTTTTGGAATGTTTTGGAATTATTTAAGTAGCACTTTGGGTTTGGTTGCTCATCAACAAAATCAAAAACAAAATGATAAATTTTCTGCTTTTAATGGATTAACTTCTTCCAAGTTTAAATCGGCTTAATCTTTAAATTCAACAATCAATTTTAAACTATCAGTATAATTATATTCTCCGGGCGGTAAGCCATTTTTCAGGGAGAATGAATCTATATAACCTTCTATTTCGAAAAGAGCCATTAAAGACTGGTCAAAATCTGGGGTAACAAATTCAGTTGATAAAGTTTTATTTCCAATTTTGCCTTTTAGATTGATTTTGATTATTTCTTTTGTTTCTGTATTAATGGCATTAATCTGTGAAGATGGAAGTCTTACCAAGCATTTAGGAGCTGAAGCGGGCGAACGCAAAATTAAATTTCCGATAATTCTTATATTTGGTTTACTAGTATCCACATTGCCAGACAAAATTTCAGAGGGGCTTAAATAATAATCATTTTTACTGAGATCTTTTAAAAAATTGACCCAAAAAATATGATTAATCTGTTTAATTCCTTGGCTTTCATCTTGTTTTTCTTTTTTATCATTTTCGGGTACAGCAAAATTGCAAAAAGAATTCAGGCTAAAAAATAAAACTATTAAAGATAAAAACCAAAATCTGAGCATATATTAATTATAAAAATACTATTTAGATAATTTAAGCCCAATTTCAAAATGAATAATTCAATTAAGTTAATTTGTTTTTCAATTTTTAGCTTTTTGAATTTGTCTATTAATACTGCTTGTCAAGCTGATTCAATTCATGTTCCTTTGATTGTTTTAATTTCAATTAATGGCGAAAGAGCTTCTGGACAGCTTTATAATTCATTAATTGGCCCGAGTAGATTATCTCAAAATTCTAACTCTTTCACTTGGAAGGGCTTAAAGCAGCAAACTGATGATTATAAAGTTAATGGTGCTATTTATACTAATTGTCCTAATAATGTTTGTGATGGTTCTAATGGTGTTACAGTTCAGGTATCACCAAATCCAGTAAAGCTTAGTAATGGATATTCTGAAGTTTCGGTTGATTTAAGAGGAAGAATTGGAAATAAAAATATTGAAAAAAATAATGGCAAAGCCTCTGCAAACTTAAAAAGAAGCCCTATTGCAACAAATTTAGGTTGGCAATCTGATATTGAAATTATTGGTGATATTGACGAAAGTACGATTTCCTTAGATGACAGACCTGGTGATTATCTTGGTACTTTTACTATTGAAGCTTCCAAAATTTAAAGTAATCACAATTGCCCGTCTTTTAACCTGAATCCCCCAAGATGAGCTATTAAAGAGCAGAGTTAGGCATTATTACTTTGCCTGAATAAAGTGAAATTAATATCAAAATATCAAACTAGTATTCCAAAATAAATATTCAAGCTAAGGTTTAGTCAATTTTTGGGCTTATATATAAAATGAAAACAAGCTTCTCTTTTTAATAATTTTTTTAAGCAAGTATGAAACAAAATTTATATTTAAGTGGCCCCGATATAGCAATCCCACAAAATCAAAGTCTAGGTGAGTACAAGAATAAAAGCAGTTGGCGTTCGGCTGTTTTTCATTTTTGCTTAAAACATGGTATTCAAGTTATTAACCCGCTGACTGAAGTAAAAAGCAAATTAAATACTAATGGAAAATCTTTTTTGGCTGAAGATCGCACTCGCAAAGAAGTAGAAAAAGCTTTTAGTTTAATAGACCGTTGTGATTTCGTTTTAACTAGTTTG
>CANLFK010000068.1 GCA_947489925.1 Candidatus Caenarcanales bacterium | reverse complement strand
TAGTAAGTTATGTACATAATGGAAGCGAAACAACAAGTGCTTTATTTAATTTCACGGTCTCAGATGGAACTAATAATTTAGCCTCTCAGACAATGAACTTTACGGTTACCCCTGTTAATGATGCACCAACTTTTAGTGGAGACAAAGCCGCCACTTTAACTGAAGGTGCAGATAACTTATTAAATAACGGTTCTTTTGAAAATGGATTAACTGGTTGGTTGCCTGGAAACGGCTCAAATGCTTTAACTATAGGCCAAAAAGTACTTGATGTAACCGCTCCTTACGGTTCTTCTGTTGAATATTTACCTAATGTAAATGGAGGAAGCATTCTTCAAGATTTTGGTGGACAACCAGCAGGTAGTTATGATGCAGAACTTTGGGTAAAAGGTACTGGTACTGGCGTTCTGGCAGTATGGAATTTGTCGACTAATACAGCTAGCAATGTTAATTTTACAGCAAATGGTACCTGGCAGCCTATAAGATTGAATTTTTCATTAGCTAGCTCGGCAACTTTAAGATATGAAATATATACTACTCCCGGCTCAAGTTTATATTTAGATGGGGCTAATCTACACAATACAGCTGTTAATGCTACATATGTTTTAACAAGTTCTGACTTAAATGCCAGCGATATAGATAGCAGTACTTTAACTTATACAGCCAGTAATATCACCCAAGGTAGCTTACAAGAATACAATGGAAGTGCTTGGACAACTTCAGACAATGTTTTTACGCAAGCACAAATAAATGCTACACAAGTTCGCTATGCACATAATGGAAGCGAAACAACAAGTGCTTTATTTAATTTTACCGTAAGTGATGGAGCTGGCGGTAGTATTGCTTCACAGGCTATGAATTTTACGGTTACACCTGTCAATGATACTCCAATAATTGCTGGAGATTTAAATGCCACCGTTAATGAGAGCGGAAGATATATTTTGACTACCGCTGATCTTACGGCAACAGACCCAGATTCAAGTTCATTTACTTATAATCCTTCAGTGGTTACGAATGTAACTTTACAAACATGGAATGGCAGTGCTTGGGTTAATGCAATAACTTTTACGCAAGCCCAATTAACGGCTGGGCAAGTTAGTTTTGTACAAAATGGTTCTGAAAATGCAACCGCCAGTTTTTCTGTAAATGTTAGCGATGGAGCTTTAACTAGTGCTAACAGTACTTTTAATATTACTACTACTTTGCTTAATGATGTTGGTTTTATTAAAATTGCTGGGGGGCTGAATAATGGATATGCTGTAAGAAGTGATGGTACTGTTTGGTCTTGGGGATCTGATGGTGTTGGACAATTAGGAGATGGGGGCACTAATACTAGTAGTTCAACTCCAGTTCAAGTCTCTGGTTTAACCAGCATTACTTCAGTTGCAGGGGGTGGGGCTACAGGATATGCTTTAAAAAATGATGGTACTGTTTGGTCTTGGGGATTTGATAGCCGAGGACAATTAGGAGATGGGGGCACTAATACAGATCGATCAACTCCAGTTCAAGTCTCTGGTTTAACTGGCATTACTTCAATTGCTGGTGGGTCGAATAATGGATATGCTTTAAAAAATGATGGTACTGTTTGGTCTTGGGGATCTGATCTTGAAGGACAATTAGGAGATGGGGGCACTAATACTAGTAGTTCAACTCCAGTTCAAGTCTCTGGTTTAACCGGCATTACTTCAATTGCTGGGGGTATGTATAGTGGATATGCTCTGAGAAATGATGGTACTGTTTGGTCTTGGGGATCTGATGGTGTTGGACAATTAGGAAATGGGGGCACTAATACTAGTAGTTCAACTCCAGTTCAAGTCTCTGGTTTAACCGGCATTACTTCAATTGCTGGGAGTACGAATGCGATGACAGGGTATGCTCTGAGAAATGATGGTACTGTTTGGTCTTGGGGATCTGATTTTGAAGGACAATTAGGAGATGGGGGCACTAATACAGATCGATCAACTCCAGTTCAAGTCTCTGGTTTAACCGGCATTACTTCAATTGCTGGGGGTATGGATAGTGGATATGCTTTAAAAAATGATGGTACTGTTTGGTCTTGGGGATCTGATGTTGAAGGACAATTAGGAGATGGGGGCACTGATACTAATAGTTCAACTCCAGTTCAAGTCTCTGGTTTAACCGGCATTACTTCAATTGCTGGGGGGGGGGATAATGGATATGCTTTAAAAAATGATGGTACTATTTGGTCTTGGGGATCTGATAGTGTTGGACAATTAGGAGATGGGGGTACTAATACTAGTAGTTCAACTCCAGTCTCAGTAGCTATAAATTCTGAATACATAGGCACAACTGGCAATGATGTATTTGTCTCAAGCACTGCAAATGAAAGTATTATTGATACAAATGGCAATGACTTTTATGTGTTTAGGGGTGCTTTTGGCAATGATATAATTAATGATACAGGCGGTTCTGACAGGCTTGATTTAATGGACTTTGCTTATGGTGATTATTTCACCCGTATTGAAGGCGGCACGGTTGGTGATAATTTGGTAATTACCTTGACTGGAGGAACTATAACTATTGTTGATTACTTTGCTGAAATTGGAAATATCGCTGGCACTGGTTATATTGAGGCTATTGATTTCTGGAATACGCAAAATGTAACAGTTACCACTTTAGCCGCTAATGGTTGGGTCTGAATCACAGATTAACGCAGATAACACTGATTTCACAGATATTTCATTTACAGTTTTTCAGATAAAGATTAAAGCTTTCCAAGCGTGAATCCTGTTAATCTTTTAATCTTGTAAATCCTGCTTCAGACAAAATTCAGACTATAATTCTTCAACTTTCTCTCAACTTCTTGATTTCAATAATACTTAAGCCCGTTTTCAAAGCAATAGTTTCATTATCTAAAATATCTAATAAATTTCTTGCTATTTCCAATTTCCCTTCCAATTTCCCTTCCAATTTCCCTTCCAATTTCCCTTCCAATTTTCCTTTTTCTAAGCCAATTCTAGTAGCCTCTTCCACAGCATAATCCATTGTATTTTTTAAATCTCTAAATACTTTTAAACTCATTTCATAATTGTGTATCTCTGCTTGATTAAACTTTGCAATTTCCGCTCTCTCAAAGGCTTTTTCAAACAATATTTCTCCTTTAAAAATTTCAGGTATATTTTCAAAATCTTCTAAGTGTTTTAAAAAATACAAAAACTTTTCTAATTTTGTTTTACAATCTTTCTCTTCTAGCTCAAAGTGAGGCATTTCAAGATAAATATAAGTTAATTTGTCATAAAAAATATTATTCTCTTGATTTTTAAGTTTTACTTGGTGAATAACAGTTTTTTCCTTGGTTTTTGGCTTATCAAAAGCAAAGTCTAAAATTCCAATACAAAAAACCGCTTTTAAATTATAATCCCATTCGCCTTTTTGGGCTTGCTCTCTAATTGGGAAAGTTGAATAATAAATTGTACGATCAATAAAATAGTTTTGTTTAGCTTTTTGTAATTCAACGATAAATTTTTCGCCAGTTGTACTTTCGCAATAAATATCATAAATGGCTTTGCGGTCTGCTTCGGTTTGTCCAAGTTGTTCAGTACTTTTAAAAGACAAATTTTTAATAGTATTATTTTCGGGTAATAAACAATTTAAGAACTCCATCAGAAGAGGTTTACTGGCTTCTTCTCCAAATAGTTTTTTAAAACCAAAATCAGTATACGGATTAATATATTTTGCTTGCATGGTCAATTCTTAGCTTAAGTATTTTTATTTTAACACGAATCTTCGCTTTGAGAGAGCTTAATTTTAGCTGGAGGAACTATAACTATTGTCGATTACTTTGCTGAAGCTGGAAATTATTAGTTTTAGGAATTATCTGATTTTAATTGTGTACTTTCAAAAATCTTTTTATATAATTCAAATCAAAGTTATATTCAGGTTCTTGCAAAGCTCTTAATACAAAATTCAATTGAGTTTCAATGTGCCCAATGGCTTTTAATTCCAAAACATAATTTTCGTCTAATTGTCCCAAAGCTAATAAAGCCACTTTTAGATAATAATCCGCTAAATCTTGGGCTTTAATATTATTTCTAATTTCCGCTGAATTGTATAAATCAATATTTTCTTCTCTTTTTAGCTTTTGATTGAAAACCGCTAAAAGCCTGTCTTGATTTTCTAAAAGACCATATGGATTAGGAATTATAATTTTAGCGGCTGGCATTTTATACTTTTGACACCAAAAAACTAACATATCCCAAACCATTTTTTTTGCGACACCATATGGCGAAACTCCGTATTTGCTATAATCGCCATTTGGTTCAAAAGCACTACCACTATGTATAATTAATTTACATTTATTGTCTTTCAGAGCCTGAATTAAAGGGTTTATATTTTTCAAATTAATTTCTAAATGCTTCAAAAAATCAAAGTCTGCCGAACGATAATTATCAATATAACCAGCATGATTAATAAAAATATCGGGTTTAATTTCTTTTACTAAATCAATAAAACTATTTTGGCTAATATCTTGATTTGGTATTAAATGTATGTTTTTTGCTAAGTTTAATCTTTCTAATTTAATTCCAGTATAAGCTTCTTTGCTTGAGCGAATGGGAGCAAATACTTCAAATTTATTTAAATTATTATATTCCAAAAGAGCTTTGCCAATATATGCACCAGTAAAGCTAGTTAAACCCGTTAATAATACTTTCATTAAATTAAATTGTTATAAAACTATAAACCTTTCACTAATTGTAAAGCCTCACCATCTAACTTTGTGCCCAAACTAGATAAATTATTATTTAAATCAACTAATCTTAACTTTTGTGCAAGCCCCATAAATTCAAGTGGCAAATTAATATCTGGTCTTTCAATATAACCTTGTCGAAGAACACTATCTTTTTCTTTCTCAATTTCAATTTTGCCCAAAATTTCACCATTTTCCAAATCCATTACTTTTCCTTCGGTGTCAATTTTTATTTTTTTTAAGCTCCAATCAATCGGGGCATTTTTTTCATAACATATTTCCAAAGGAATTTCATCTTCAACTGTTACTAATCGCCCCTGAATATCAAATTTAAAACGACCATCTCTTGTATATTCACCATTTTGCAATTTAAAACCTTGTCCCATTCCGTCTAATGATAAATCTAAAGGCCAATTCGTTTTTTCTAGCCTGCCTTTTGTATTTTCTTCAATTAAGTTTCCATTTGCATCTTTGAAGGGCAAAACCCTTTTATACCCCGGTTTATCAGCATTTAAAATATTTGAAATACTACTTTTAATACTTTTTTCATTTGCGTCTCTACTATCTTGAATAGATTTTTCTGCATTACCACAGTCCATTGGAGTTAAAGAATGACAACCACCATATGAAGCTAAACCTTTTTGATTAGTATTATTAGTTAATAAGTCATTAAAGTTTTCGGGTGCATTAGTATTATTTTTTTTATTAATAATATTTTCAGCGGCAAATTCTCGGTTTGATCCAAAAGATGAACCAGCCAAATTGTCTAATGGAGAGAAATAATTATTGTAAATTAAATCTGACATTTTAAATTTGACTAGGTTTTCTTAAAACTGGAAATTCTTCCTCAAATTTCACTTGAATTGGCTCTTGAATTGGCTTTGGCGTAAGAAAAATTGTGTTCGGTTCTTGGCTAATAGTTTTTAAATTTTTAATAGCCTTAACTTTGATTTTAGTTCTGGGTCTGTCTTTTAAAGCCTTAGGCTGTGAAATAACAACTTTCTTTTGTTTTCTTGTTTTTATATTAGTTTGAATTTTAATTAATTCACTTTTACCTGTTTTGCTGAAAGATTCTTCTAGCTGTAAAGTTTTTTCAAAAAGTTGTTTATTATTATTTTTGATGTCTTGCACTACTGAATCAATGAATTCAGAATTTAATTTATAATTACTTACTTTGGGCAAAGCGATTAAACGAATCGAAAATAAAAAGCTAAAAGACAAAGTAATAAATGATAAACTCAAGCAAGTATTTCGAGAAAAGTCCATTTTCTTATTATTTAAGTTAAACGCTAAAAAATATATTCCTCATTTAGCCATGCTTCTAGCACAAATTAAAAATTTAAATAAAAAATTTCAAAATCAAACTGTTTTAAATAATATTAATTTTGAGATTGAAACTGGTCAAATTTTGGCTTTAGCTGGCGAATCTGGCTCTGGAAAAAGCACAATCGCTAAAATTTTGGCTGGTCTTTTAACTGCGGATAGTGGGCAATTTAATTTAAATAAACTAGACTTTAGTTTAGTAAATACCAGACCAAAAACCCAAAGAAAAAAGGTTCAATTAGTCTTTCAGAATTCATTAGCTAGTTTTAATCCTAAATATACAATTTATCAAAGCTTGACTTCGCCTTTAGAAGAATATGAAATTGTCAAAAAACAAAATGACTTAAAAAATAAAATCGCCGAATTATTTGAATTAGTGGGCTTAAACGATTTAAACTTAATGAATCGTTTTCCTCATCAATTATCGGGCGGACAAATTCAAAGAGCGGCTATTGCCAGAGCTATTTGCTGTGAGCCAGATTTATTAATTGCTGATGAGCCAACTAGTGCTTTAGATGTATCAATTCGAGCACAAATTTTAAGCTTATTTAGAAAATTAACTCTGCAAAAAAACTTTGCTTGTCTAATTATTTCACATGATTTATTGTCGCTTAAAAACTTAGCTGATCAAATTTGTATTATGCGTGCGGGTGAAATCATTGAGAGAGGTTTTACAAAAGATATTTTAAATAATCCAACCGAAAAATATACTCAAAAACTGATAGCCGCTATTCCTAGCCTAAATCCAGAAGATCAAACTTTTTATAAATTTGCAAATTATTGATTCTTGATTACAGATTTTTATTGATAAGTTATTGTCTTTTCTGGTGAGATCTTTATCTTGCTCTTCTTAAATCCTGTGGTAATAAGCCTGTATAAAGGGTTGTCCCATTAAGTAATCCCGTAAAATAGCCATTAATCCCTTCAAGTTGCCATTATTTTAATCAATTATTAATTCACAGACATTAGTTTTCTTGTATCTAAAGACAAATTGCTTTAACAAAGAGACGGGAAATTATGACAATCGCAGCAAATGGTAATGGATTAATCAGTTCTAAATTAACAACTTATGAAAAACCACCCGAATGGGCTAAATATCCTGATTTTTTTCCAAGTGATCAAGCTTTTATCCAAGAAATGGATTCTTATCAGCCCACACCACCGACTCCACCAACTCCCACACCAACACCTGTTCCAACACCAGCACCTACACCAACACCAACAACTCCGCCAACACCAACACCCACACCAGTTCCAAGTATTCCGCCAACACCAACACCGACACCAACTCCAGTTGCAGATATAATATCTCGTCCTGGAACAGTACAAAACAATGGACAGCCAAATATATTCACTTTTGAAGATAATCCTGGTAATCCAAAAACTTTTCAGGCGGCTAATAATAGTGGAGCTGTCGTCAATAATTTATTTAACGATGTAACAGCCCAATTAGAAGGTAAATTTACTGGTTTTATTGGCAGCAAAGAAACCACAATAACTAATCCTAATGCTGATGGTGGCACAGTAACTGGTATATTTCATTCTTTTGGTACTTTTGGAGATCCAATTGATAATACTCGTGGTACTGCACCAATTAATATTGCTTTAAACCCAACTTCAAATAATAATTTGCCTCACCGAGTAATAGCTGTTGGAGGAGAAGGTGCTATTAATATGGCTGGTGGCGATTTAGCCTTACTTTCTAGCCGTACTGGACAAAATGGAAATAATGGTTTTGATATAAATAATGCCAGAACTGTAGCAATCGGTGCTGTAAGCCTGACCAGACAAGCATCCAATAATCCTCAAGTGCAAATATTAACCGATGAAAGAGGTAGCCAATACAGAATTAATGCTGGTGCAAATGTTGTGCGAGTTGGCAGAGACAGAGCTAATTTTGAAAATACTAATGAAGATGTTTTCCCAAGGTCTAATTCAGCCGATTTTATAAATCAATCTGGTCAATCACCCCACCCAACAGTAGTTGGTGTTGAAGGACAACCAAGTATAAATTTACCTCAATTATTGCCAATTCCAAGTGGTGGTGGAAATCCTGCACAACAAGCTCGAACTCAAGCTGCAAGGCCTAATACTACAATTGGAAGTCCATTCTTTGCACAAAGAGAGAGTGGCATTAATCCAATTCAGGCTACTCCTGCTAATGGTCAGCCAGTTTCATTTGCTGAGTTCTTTGCTTAATAGATATGGATTTGTGTATTTACTGAGCATAATTCACTGCTATTGATTTTGCACCAAATAAATTTTCATAAATCCAATAGTTTTCAAAGACATTAATGACATATTTCCTAGTCTCCTCGTATGGAATACTTTCGATAAACATATCTGGATCTTGAGTGGTAGAAGCTTTTTGCCATTTGCTAACCGATCCAGGTCCTGCATTATAAGCGGCTACTGCTAATTGGGCTTGTCCGTCAAATCTTTTAATTAAATCACCCAAATATTTAGATCCCAAATTTATATTATAGGCGGGTGTCATCAATAAATCAGTCGTTGGAGATGGCAAATTAACTGATTTAGCTACTTCTTTGGCTGTGCCCGTTAATAATTGACATAAACCATATGCTTTAGAAGTGGAAATTACTCTTGGCTGAAAACGGGACTCTTGCCTCATTAAAGCTTGTAATAAAAATGGATTGAAATTATTTTTTAAAGCTGATTCTTGCGTATATTCAAAATAAATCAAAGGATAACTTAATTTCCAATAATCATTTTGAGCATTTAAAGCTGGTTTTTGTTTATAAATTTGATCAGAAGCAATTTTTATGCCATCAACTATTGCATTTTCCACTTTTATCTTAAGCCAAGCTTGCAAGGCGGGATATTGCTTGTCATAATTATTAGACAATAAACTAATTGCTTCTTGCCATAAATTCAAGCTAAGTAATTCTTTAATAGTTGGATTCAAAAGCTGAATTTCCTCTTTAGGCAAAGACCAATCCCAATTTTTAAGATCAATTGAATTATTAATCATTGAAAAGTTTTTTAAATGCCAACCCTGATCAATTCCGCCTCTTAAGGCTTTAAGTCTTTCTTTGGCTCGGAAAGCATAATAATTATCAATATGAGACTTTAAAATCTGAGCATAATAATTTTGAGCTTGTGTGTTTTCTCCAGCCAATTCAGCACTTTTACCCAACCAAAATAAAACTTTAGCCATTTCTGGATAATTTGCATATTGAACAATTAAATTTTGCCCAAGCTTGATCGCTTCAGCTTGATTTCCAGATTTATACATATCCCAAAAAATTTCATTTGCCGCACTAGGAGACCAATAACTATTTGGGTGTTTTTGTAATAAATTATAAAGATTTTTCTTTCTGTCAGCTTTATTAAAAGCCGCTAATCGCCAATAAATAAAAGCTTTGTTTTCACTCGATAAATTATCCAAAGCTAATAAAATTTGAGCAAAACTATTTATTTCTTCTTTTGATGAGTTTGTAAACAATAGATTCAAGGCTGTTTTAAAATTATCGTCATCGGTAGAGGTTTTTAAGCCATTTAATAAAGTTTTTTGGGCTAAGCCTTTTTGCTTTTCTTTCAAGTAAGTTTTGCCTAAAATAAGCCAATTTAATTCACGAATTTCAGCCGACAGCAAATCACTTAATTTCTGATTATTTGTAAGGTTTTTGTCTTTATAAAAATAATTTAAACCAATTAAAACTTTTTGCTGAGAGCTTAAATTTCCTTCCTTAAGCCAAATATCAGTTATTTCATCAGCGAAGCGACCATCTGGACTTTTGCTTAAGTATTTTTCCCATAATTGATTACGAGCTGATACATTATTATCTTGCATTTGTCCCAAATAATAAGTTGATCCAATGGCATAATTTGAATTTGGGAATTTATTAATAATGAATTGAAAGCCTTTTTGGGCGAGCGGAAAATTGCGTTGCCTTAAATAAGAACGAGCTAATTCATAATGGGCGGCTTCAAAAGATAAAGAATTTGGATAATTGCGTAAAATATCACGGCAAGAATTCATGACCAGCTTTTCACGACCGAGCTCAGCATTTATTTCGGCTTTGTGTAATAAAACTCGATCCGCCAAATAAGGCAAGGCTCGTAAAGGAATTTGAGAATAATAATTTAAAGCTTCTTCAAAACGGCTATTTCTTTGAGCAATTTGTCCTAAAATATATAATCTGCGAGCCTCATTAGTTGGAGTTAAAGCATTACTGAGCTTTTCGAGTTTTTCGATGGCTAAATCTTTATTTTCAGGTAAAACTTTAATGGCACTAGCCAAATTTATGGACGGAGGACTAGAAAAATCAGTCGGATTAATCTTTTGATTTTCTAAGGCTTCAATTAATTTATTAATCGGCAAAGTGAAAGCCAATAAAATAATTAAACCGCTAGCAAGCAAAATTGATAATATATAAATCCCGATTTTAGGAAAATTAAATTCAAAACTTTTCATTTTTATATTTTTACAAAAGAGTCTTCTTTAAAGCATTAATTAACGAAAATTTCTCTGGTTCAAATTTAACTTTGCCAGAAATTATTTATATATATTAATTTAAAATCTTGATCTTTCCAAATATTAACTAAGTAAATATATTTAAAAAATTCAGAAAAAAATTCGCTTAATTGATTATTTTACCGTTTTCTTCTGTAGTCTCGGGAGTTACAGGTGAATCCATAATTTATTTTTAATTTTTAGCCTTTATTTTTAAGACAGACAGATTTATTTAAAACTTAAAATGGAATTTCTACTTTTTTTTGTGATTGCTTTTTTTCTTTTTTTATTAATTCAAATCTTTGGTATGCCCAATCTATTCGACAAAAAAAACGGTGGCTTTACTTTTTCTCCCCTTAAATCCAAAAAGATTACTAGCACTCGTAAACGCAGACATTGAATACTTTATGACTTTATAAACCCACAACTGAAAAACCGCAAATATTTAAACTTTCGGCAGAGAATTATTTGTTGAGCTTCTGTTTTCTATAAATTCAAGATTCTTTATAAATTCTCGAAAATTCTGAGGACTCAGGATCAAGACCATACATATATAGTCCATAAGAGCTTTGTATTTCTGGAAGTAAGTTTCTTATAGAAGCAGCTAAATTGGGATCATAATCAGTTTGTATTTGAATTAAATACTTATTAAGATCTTTGGTTAGTATTTTAATAGTTTGTTCGTCTGAGAGAGGTTTTCTGCGTTTCCAAAAAGATTGAGTCGTATTTTTAATCACTGAGGGTAAAATTCCCCGTAGCTTGCTACGATAGAGAGATAAAAGAGATGCGTGAGCAAATACATTCATAAAAGCCATAATGTAACAGTTTTGATATATCATCTAGTTTGTCCAGCA
>CANLFK010000067.1 GCA_947489925.1 Candidatus Caenarcanales bacterium | reverse complement strand
TATTACATAATATTTCTACTCTTTTACTCGGTGAACCTGGTATCGGGAAAAGTTATTTAGTTAAAAGCCTGACTGACAGCCAAACTAGACCAGTTCTTTGGATTGAAAACTTAAAAGCGGTTCGTAGCGTTTTAATTGAAAGTATTATTGCAAAGCTTCATCAAGACAGGAATTTAAAACTGGATGATGATAATTATTCACTTTCTTTAACACTCGAGGAAATAAAAAGCAAATGCCTTAAAAATAGAACTATTGAGCAATTAGCTGAAATAATCAGTGATTCGGTAATTGGAAAAAATTATATTTGTGTAATTAATTCAATGACTGGCTTAACAATTGCTAATCAGGTAATTATTGATAAAATTCTTTTAGCTGGTGTTTGTGTTTTCGCTTGTACCAATCGCCTTAAACCTACTATTGAACTTGAATCAATTTACCGCAGATTTAATCAACTTGAATTACAGCCCATGAAAAATAAATATATAAGAGAAATTACAACCAATAAATTAGTAAATGTCAGGGCTGATGAGACAAATAAGCAAATATTAATAACAAGAATTACAAATTCAGCTTGTGGAAATGTTGGAATAGTAGAAAAAATGACTAAAGATGCTTTAGCTTTATCGACTGGCGGGGATTTAACTTATGATCAAGTTTACGCAATTCAAGAACCTTATTTACACCGAAAATACTTTGATTTAACACCGATAGTTTTGCTTTCTATTGCGAGCTTTGCGGTATTAAGATTTATTGGTTTGGGTACTAATGACACTTTGCTTTATATTATTGGTGGTATTGCTTTTATTGTCTTTATGGCTGTCAGTCGCCTTTTGCTTAAAACTTGGGGGAGTTAAGATTTTTTAATCCAGACGAAAACCAAAAGATTTACTACCCTCAGAGGAAGTCTGACTTTGTGAAACTTGAGAATTATTATTTTGAGGTGGCTTAGATGAATTGCAAATGTTTTGAATAACACTATTTAATCTTTGTAAGAAGCCAGTAGCCTCAGCACCAGATGAAATGCCTTGAGTAAAAGAAGTAACTTCAGCTCCTTCCTTATCAATAACATTAGTATATAAATCCCTTTGATTAGCTAAAGAAAAACAAGTATCATTATATAATTCCCATTCTTTGGGTACACCTTTTAAGACTAAAGAACTATCATAAGATTCTCCTGCCTTACCAGCACCATTAACTATAGGAATTGCTTGCCCATTCAAAATACTAGTATTCAAGTTGTGGAGTTCTTTTCTCGCACCAGCAACACTATTAGAGGCTTTTTGTAAACGATTCAAAGCTTGTAACTCGGATGTTTTTGTAGGGGCAGTAGAAGGCAAAGCTAGAGAAGGTCTTACATCAACTTCTGCTTGAAATCTGTCTCTAACAGAAGAATCTAAGAATGAGTTTATTTTTTTACCAGATACTTCAACCCTACGCTGAAGTGGTACTAGAGGTCTTACATCAACTTCTGCTTGAAATCTGTCTCTAACAGAAGAACCTAAGAATGAGTTTATTTTTTTACCAGATACTTCAACCTTACGCTGAAGTGGTACTAATGGATTTATTGAAGTCATAATATAATAATCAAAAGTTTTATAAGTAAATTTTATGAAAAGCTTAATTGTTGCTTAATTCCAATATAACAAAGAACCTAAATTTTAGTCAATACTATTGTTTTTTTAATTTTTAAGCATTATTTATTAAAACAACTAATAATTTAAAACCAATGAAAAAATTATTTATTTACTTTTTATTTATTATTTTTCTTTCTCAATCAGCTTTTTCAATTGATTTCACTCAAGAAGAAAGTATTAATTCAATAGTGCCAATTACGGTAACTGTCCGTTCAATCAAAGATTTAAAAGTGAAAGAAAATCAAATAATTAAAACAAGTCTGAATGAGAACCAGTTCTAATTAAAGTTAATATTTTATTTTCTTTATCCATTCGATATAAAAGCAACCAATCTGGCTCTAAATGGCAATCTCTAATTCCTTTTTTATTACCTTTTAATTCATGATCTTTATATTTTTCTGGTAATATTTCACCGTCCAAAAGCCTACTAACTATATCTTTCAAAAGGTGTAAATTCTTACCTTGTTTTTTGATTTTTTTAATATCACTTTTATACTGGCTTGTTTGATGAGGTGTATACATTGAAAGCTTAATCCCAAGAGGCAAATAATTCTTCTTTCGAGTTAAATTTTGTTAAATTCCTACCTTTAATAGAATCCTCAATAGCTTGCTTAGTTTTGGCATTTGGAGCTTTTACTTTAAATGGTAGTTTTTTTTCAGTTCTCAATTGTTTGGCTAACATTGTAATAACCTGAGTCCAGTTTACACCCATTGAATCAAGAATCAAATCAACTTCTTCTTTTAAATCTGGCTCTATTCTTGCCCTTACGGTTGCTGTTTTTGCCATTATTTTATTAAATTTGGTAAACTTATTTATTATTGTACCACAAATGGGCTACAAAAAAACAAAGGGATTTTTACTTAAAACTTGGAGTAGTTAAACCAATATTTAGTAGTTTTAATACAATGTAGTTATAATATAATTATGAGCGATTTAAAATTTACTTGGGATCAGTCTAAGAACTCTTCAAATCAGAAGAAACACGGTTTATCTTTTGAAGAAGCTAAAACTGTATTTTACGATGATAATGCCAGATTAATACTTGATCAAGCCCATTCAGAAGAAGAAAACAGATTCATTTTATTAGGTCTTAGTTCTCAATTAAAAATATTAGTTGTTTGTCATTGTTATCGAGAAAATGAGCAAATAATAAGAATTATCTCCGCTCGTAAAGCAACCAAAACAGAAACTAAACAATACAAGGAGTTTCAAAAATGAAAAGTGAATATGATTTTTCTAAATCAAAACCAAATCCATATGCAAAAAAGCTCAAAAAACAAATCACAATTAGGCTGGATGAGGAAACTATTAATTATTTTAAAAAAATCGCTACCGAAAAAGAAATACCTTATCAAAGTCTAATAAATCTTTATCTAAAAGACTGTGCCAAAGCTCAAAAACAAGTTCAAATCCAATGGGTTTAAACCATGAAAAAATTATTTATTTACTTTTTATTTATTATTTCGCTTTCTCAATCAGCTTTTTCAATTGATTTCACTCAAGAAGAAAGTATTAATTCAATAGTGCCAATTACGGTAACTGTCCGTTCAATCAATGATTTAAAAGTGAAAGAAAATCAAATAATTAAAATTGGGCAAGTTTTAGCTTACCGTACGCTTGATCCAGAAACTCCACAAGGTTATATTTCAACAAAGCATGACAGAGAAGTACAAAAGCAAAAAGATTATTTAAAAGAAATTAGACAAATTGTCAAAGAAAATAATTTACAAAATACGATGATTGAGCATGAAGAGGCTATTTTGAAAGATTTAGAATTTACCGCTAAAGAATTTAAAAAGTCTTCAATTTCGCCAAAAGCCTTTAAAGAAACAACTTATAAAAGCCCAATTAATGGCAAAATCAAACGCATTATTCCGAGCGGTGGGTCTGATGGACGGTTGAATGTTGAAATTATTATTGAGTCTATTTGAAATTATTAATTCATTGTTAAATTAATCAATACAAACTAGACAAAAGACGAAAATAAACCTAAATTTTAGTAATACTAATTTACCCAATTATCAAAAAGATGCTCCGTTTAATTTCTATCTCCACACCTAGCACTAGATCACAAACTATCTCAACTTATAGCCTAAAGGTAAGTTCTTTCGAAAAGGCTTTGGAACAACTGGGTATAGACAATCCAAAAGACTTTCTTCCTAAGATAATTAATGGATCGTCTTTTCGGGACACTGACGGTGTAGTAGGCTTCGTACGAGGAAAATTGAATGGAAGAATAAGTGCGGGAACTCTTCCAAGTAACATTTTAGAAGAGATTCAAAAGAAGTTAAAATTAGATAAAATACCTGCAACGCTTAGTCAAACAAATATAAAGAAGCTACTTGGTATTAAATAAAGCTTAATTGTTTACCGATAATAACCCACTGAGAAAGACCATTAACCGTTTTTTGACCTAATTCAATATTTTTATTTTGTTTAACCCACTTTTTAAAGGCTTCATCTGAATATTCAATATTATTTTCTCGGGCAATTTGTCCTTTAAATAATCTAACTGCACTTTCAAATTTAAAATTACCTTTTGAATCAAATACAAACATTTTTTCTTTTCGGTCTGAATAGTATTCTTCTAAAATTTCTTCATTAATATCTGGCATTAATTGGGCAAGTTTAATTTCTCTTTCCTCTTGAAATTCGGTTTCGTATTCTTGAATTAATAATTTTTCTTGCTCTTGTTTTTGTTTTTCTAATTCTTTTTGTTGTTTCTCTTTTTCTTGCAATTTTTTATCATAATCATTTTTTACATTGGCATCTTTTTCAATAATTGATACTAAATAACCGCCTAAATTACTATGTACTTTTTTAGTTTTATATTGTTTTTCTGCGTATTCAATTTGTTCATCTAAAGTATCTAGGTCTTTGATTTGGATAAAATTTAAAGCTTTAGTATTTTCAACTCCTAAATCAAGTAATTTATTTAAAATAATATTTTGTTTAGTATTTTCAATTATTGTTTCTTCTGGTTTTTCTTTTATTTCCAGTTCTGGTTCAGGTTCTTCTAATTGGGGTTGATTTTGAATTATAAATTTTATACTATCAATTTTTTTACCAAGCTTTATTTCTTCAAATTCAAAACTAATATCAGTACTTTGGTTTAGTTCTTTCTGAGCTTGTAAGATTACTCTTTTTTTGAAAGCTGTATAATCATTAAAATACTGATCTTGCAAGCCAAGTATATATTTTAATTCTTTAAGTTTAAAAGTTCGCTCTCCTAAAGATTGAAACTGTTTTAAAAGCTCATATATTCTCATTGAATGAATACTTTTAAGAGATAAAATATTTTCAATAGCATAGGTAGTAAAACATTCTTTTAATTGAAGTAAATAAGGCTTTAATTTTGGATCAAAAGACAATTCAACATAGCCCTCTTTATCATAATATTCAGCACTAGACAGAAAAGTTATTTGCAATAAACCAGTAGAAGTTTTTATTTCCAAAACTCTGTTCAACAACTCTTTAGTTGAGTGTTTAGCCCGTTCGTAAAGGTTTTTAGTATCAGTTCCAATTTCTGCCAAAAACTCTTTAATATTCATTCGATAAGGCTTGAAATCTTCATCGTCTTTATGAATTTTAGTAAGCATATATAAAATAATTCTTTTTTCAGCCAAAGAAACCTGATAACTTGCATTAATCAAGGCATTACTTTGCTTAACTAAACTAGAATTGACAGTTTTATTTTTCTTTCTCATACAAAAACGACAAATTGGGGGTCAACTAGCAAACAAACTCGCAATACTTATTAAACAAACAAATTTAAAATTTCACTAAATAAATATACTACACTTATTTAAAAGTGTTATTAAAGCTACAAAAAAAAATCTTGTCGTTTTTGACCCCCAATTTGTCGTTTTTGACCCCCAATTTGTCGTTTTTGACCCCCAATTTGTCGTTTTTGACCCCCAATTTGTCGTTTTTGACTTTTATGAAATTTTTTTAATAAACGCTACAAGTCCTTAGCAGATAGTGTTTTAAGGAAAAAAGTTTTTTGAAGTGTTCAACAAGTATTTAAAAAGTATTAAAAAGGTTTTAAAATAAAAAAACAACAACAAAAAAAAGTTTAAAAAATTGTTGTTGTAGTATTTTTTGTATTTATATTTTATTTGCCTCAGGAAGCCCTGTTAAAATAAAAACCCTTATAAGTTATCATCTTTTGCAAAAAAGTCTTAAATTCAAGAAGCTAGACAACGGAGAATTGATTTAATTTATATTTTTAAAAGTTTGTTTTTGTTTTTTGTAAATATTTTAATTTTAGAAATCAATAACTTCTCACATTTGACACTTTTTATTTTGACTAGGTATTACTTATTTTGTTTATTAAATATCTTTCAAGACTTCAATAAAATTATCATAACAATATGCTCCTTCGACCTTTGCTGATTCAAAAACCATAAAATACTTATACTTTTTCTCAGATTTATCATCCCAAATATTACCAAGTTTAATTTTTAATTTATTATCTCGCTCATCAGCAAACTGATCTCCTTTTGTTTCAATAACAATAATTTTATTAGAATTAGTACAAATAATAAAATCTGGGTAATGATTTACAAAACCATTAATATAAAACCCTTTCCCTCTTTCTCCGTTACGATGCCACCATTTAATATTTTCTAATCCTTCCAGTTTATCAATAAATTTCTTTTCAAAATTATTTAAGTTTCCATCTTCTTTTTCATAAAAAGTTTTAGCAAACCCTTCAAGAATCTTGGTTGGTTGTATATAATCTTTCAGTTTGTATGAAGGTTTTAATGAGATTTGATCGAGTTTTAGTTTTCTTTCAAATTCGTTTTTTTGATACTCTTTGGCTAAATCTCTTATTTTCTGTTTGATTTTTTCTGTATATTTATACTCATTGTCAATAAAGTCAGCAACCTGCTCAGATGAAAAACGCTGAACAATTCTTTCTGTATAAAACTTTATTTGTTGATCAGCTATGGGGTACATATTGCCAATTAATTTGACTATTGTTTCGGTAACAGTTTTTACTTTCTTTTCTGGACTAGAATTAATCAAAAGAGTTTTTAAATATTCTTTATTTCGACTATCCAGTCTGGAAATAATTGGTATAAATTGTTTATTTTGTTCTTCTATATCGATTTTTCTTATTTCTAATTCTAATGATTCAAAATTAATATTTAAATCCGCTTCAGAAAGCTTAAACCCAGATAATAATTCATCTTTGTCTAATATCTTTTCTGGTGTATTTCCAAATAAACTCAAGCTTGGGGTTTCAATATAAAATTGTGGTAATAGTATATTTTCTAAGTCTGATTTAAACTCTTCTTTTACTAAATATTGTTTCATATTATTCCCAATTGGTAGACTAAACAAAGTAGATTCTTCTAATATTTTTTTATTGTAATTCTGATTTTCTTCAATTGCTTTTTCTAATAATTCATCAACTTTATTAATTTCTTTTTCTTGTATTTGATGTTTTTGTATATCTTCCACAGAAATAGTTTGTA
This sequence comes from Candidatus Caenarcanales bacterium, assembly GCA_947489925.1. Lineage (GTDB taxonomy): Bacteria > Cyanobacteriota > Vampirovibrionia > Caenarcaniphilales > Caenarcanaceae > JAAFJH01. The sequence continues at coordinate 4,273 of CANLFK010000067.1, read as the reverse complement.
ATTCTTCGCAAGAGTCAAATTTTTCACTTTTATTATTAATTAAAGCTAATTGTTCTATATTTTGTACGCTTTTGATTTGTTCTTCGCTGACTCTATAATCTTTTTCGCTAAAACCAGAATTAGTTAGTCCTTTAACAATACTTTGCAATGTTTTCAAAAAGTCAGATGAAGAAGTGAGTACATATGACATGTCTAAAGCATCATGTACTTGTTTTGATACATAAGGCTTTCTCAGTACACGCCCTAAAATTTGTTCTACATCAATAGCCGAAGATCTATTAGCCAATGAAGCAAGTATATAAGCAAAAGGACAATCCCAGCCTTCCTTAAGAGCATTAACAGTTATAATATATCTAACAGAACAAGTTTTACTTAATAAGTTTTCGTTTTTTATTTCATCTAAATTTGCGGTTTTAATTTTAATTTCGTCTTTGGGTATTCCTAATTCTATAAGTTTAATTTTAATTTTTTCAAAGGTTTCATTATCTTTATCGCTCTTTGGTTGAGCTTGAAATAATACAATTGGTCTAATATATTTTTCTCTTTGTTTTTCTTGTTCTTTGGCTATTTCTTCTAATTTATTTCTTAATCCAATTGTATTAGCAATTAATTCACTTTTATCATGGTAATTAGAAACAATGACTGGTAATTTAATCATGTTTTCTTTTTTCAGTTCTATTGCTGGTACAAAACTTATAATATTACTGCTTTCTCTGGGCGTAGCCGTTAATTCCAAAATAAAACTTGGGTTTAAATTAGACAACATTTCTAAACTTAATTGACTAGTCGCATTATGACTTTCATCAACAATAATTACTGGCTTAGTAGCTCTTATAATATTAATTAAAGCTGTATCATCATGCTCTGACAAAGAATCAGCATTATTACCAATATAATCAGCTATATTTTTTAAATTACCGTTTTCTTGATAAATTTTACGGTCTTCTTTATTTTTAGATCTCAAACTATCAAAACTTAAAACTAATATATTTAATTCCTCAACAAAAGAAGAAGTATTTAAGCTTTGTCCAGATAAAAGGCTTTCTTTGTCGTGAACTTCCACTCTATGCCCAAATAAAGTATTTAATTTTTGACGATATGGATGTTCTGAATTTTTTAAATTATTTAAGGTTTGTGTAAGTATTACTCTTGAAGGTACTAACCAAACTACTATTTTTGCTCTTGCTAAACTATAAGCATTATAAATAGTATTAATCGCATTACAAGCAATAAAAGTTTTACCGCCAGCAGTAGGGACTTTAAGGCAAATAGCTGGTATTCCATTTAAAGAATCATTATAAGGTTTCATACCAGCATTTGTTATTGGATTATATACTCCAACTAAATCTTCCCAATATTTATTAAAAGCTTTATCGGCTTGATGATAGTTTTTTAAATAATCTAAATACTTTTCTAAATCATTAATTACGCCCTGTTGATAAGGTTTGAGTTCCATTAGTTTATTTCTCCCTTATTGTTTTGAAAATAAATTCTCTTACTTGACTAGCTAATTCAAAACTTTTCTTTACATCATCTAAATTTGGAATAAGTACAAAATCTGGATATCTTGCTTCAACTGCATACAAAGATAGTTCTGTAACATCAAAAATCTCAAAAGCTTTATCAAATTGCAAACATAATATTTTTAATTCATCTAAATCATGAGTTTTACGAAAATTTTTATTATGCAAAATCAAAAAAGCTTTAAAGTATTTTTCTACGGCTTGCTGACAATGAAAACATACAGATCTAATCAAGATTTCTTCATCAATATAATTTAATTCTCTTCTAGCTAATTCTAAATCTTCATCAGCACAGGCAATCCAGTTATTAAATACTTTTAGTGAATCATTATTCATAAAATAACACCCTCCAAAATTGCATTATATGTAGTTGTACCAGGTACTTTATTAAAAAAAGCTATTTCCTCTTCTGTCTTGATAATAAAATCATTTGGAATAAATTCTTTTGCACATTGTTGCTTTAAAGATTTACATATTTCTAATAAGTCTTTTTTATTTAAAGCTTGTTTTAAAACTATTAAAAAATCATAATCACTATCTTCTCTAAAGTCTTGTCTGGCTCTTGAACCAAATAAAATTAATTTAGCAAAATTATCTTTGGTACTTTCTAAAACAATTTCTTTAATTCTTTGAATATTTGTATCTATCATTGTTTAATCTCCTAAAGCTTAGCTATATCACGGGGAATTTTTTTGAATATAATATAATGCTCTCGCATAAAGTCCTGAGACAGAGTACAAATATCAGCGTAAATTATATAAGAATCAGCTTTTATACTCATTGTAGCTAAAAACTTATAGTCTAAATCAGTTATTTGGTCTTTTTCATAATAAAAATAATAACCAGTATTATTATGCTCTCCCATATAATAAGGATTATCTTTGCCCCCCAGCCCCCTAAAGGGGGAGAAATCATTAATTTGCTCTCTGGTCTCGGTAAAATAAACATATTCTCTTATTTTATCTATTCCAATCTTTTCATTTAAGTTTTGGCTATCATCAAATATTCTCTCTCCAAGCTCATAAAAACTAAAAGATTCAGCCCCCCAGCCCCCTAAAGGGGGAGTTTCATTTTCTTGTTCTCCTTTTAGAGAATTAGAGGGCTTGTTTAAAGTATTGGTAATTTCATTTATTACATAATCAATATCATTTAGTACTATTTCATTAGGAAAGCGAATCACCTTACAACCCAAAGACTCTAATACTTCTTGTCTTAATTTATCTTCTACTAGTTGTGTATCATGCACTCCACCATCTAGTTCAATAATCAAGCCAGCTTCTAGACAATAGAAATCAGCGATATATCGTTCAATAATATGCTGTCTACGAAACTTATAACTTTTACCATCAATTACAAGATTATTCTTTAGTTTGTCCCAAAGTAATGCCTCTGCTTGGGTTGGGTTATATCTCATTTCTTGGGCTTTAATTTTTAATTTTTCATACAAAGCTTTATTAGCAGAATCAAATACTTTAGGAAGGCTTTCAGCTTCTCTTGCCCCCCAACCCCCTTTAGGGGGAGTTTGTTCGGTGTTTTGTTCTCCCGCTAGAGAATTAGAGAGCTTGTTTTTTTGTTCTCCCTTTAGGGAGCTAGAGGGCTGATCCGCTGACTCCCCCTTTAGGGGGCTGGGGGGCTTCATAACCCTTTTTACTCTCTCTGCTGTGATTGTTTCAGCATAGTCTTCCATTTCAATTAAAATAAATTTGCGGTTTCCTCCGTCTTGCCTGTTTAAATTTAAAACTGCGTGGGCGGTTGTTCCAGAGCCTGCAAAACTATCTAATATAATATCGTTAGTATTTGGGTTTGTAGCTTGCTGTAAGCAAAACTCAATTAAATCTACTGACTTAGGCGTGGGAAAAGATTTGTCTTCAAATATTTTTTTTAATTGCAAAGTTCCAGCTTCACTAGAGAATTCAGAGCCATGCCAAAATGATTTTGGTTTAATTCTCTTCTCAATACCATTATTGCTTAAGTAGTCTTTTTGAAAAACATCAAATTCATTTCTTGTTTTAACAATTCTTATTTCAATTTCATCAACTCTAGATAAAAATGTTTCTTTACCCCATCTCCAAGTACCATTTTCACCACTTGATAGTTTAGGTAAGATTTCTTCATAATCCTCTTTTTTTTCAAGAGAAATGAAGTTTAATTCAGGATTGTAATAAATAGGATAAAACAAATTTGGTCTATCAACCTGCCTTGCATTACTGCCTCTTTTTCTTAATCCTTGAAGCCTATATTTTCCCTTATTATCCTCTTCTTTATACTCACTTTGATATTCATCAGGTACAGGTACACCATTAGTAATAAAACTTCCTTTCTTAAAAATCAATAAACTTTCATGTGCTGAGGCAATATATTTATCATCACTTCTTCCTTTAAAATTATTAACAACAGCTATATTCGCGATAAAATTACTACTACCAAAAATCTCATCCATTATCAGCTTCAGGTTAGCTTGTTCATTATCATCAATGCTAATAAAAATAACACCATCTTCTCTCAGCAATTTATGCAAAAGCTTAAGCCGTGGGTACATCATACAAAGCCATTTATCATGCCTACTTAAATCTTCGCCTTCTTTGCCTACAACCTCGCCAAGCCACTTTTTAATTTTAGGGTGATTAACATTATCGTTATAAACCCAGTTTTCATTACCAGTATTATAAGGTGGATCAATATAAATGCACTTAATTTTGCCCTCGTATTCAGGGAGTAGAGACTTTAAAGCTTCGAGATTATCGCCATGA
>CANLFK010000066.1 GCA_947489925.1 Candidatus Caenarcanales bacterium | reverse complement strand
GACCCCGATATTTTGTGGACTAATGAAAATATTATTAATTATAATTTTGATTTAGTTAAACAAATTTCACCAGACCACTTAGCTTACTTAGAGCTGAAAGACAAAAAAGATATATCTATAATTCAAAAAGCTTATTCTCTATTTCCTAAATTGAATCCAGAATATATTGATTTTAGAAATGAGCTTCACATGACAGCAGATAAAGATTTATTTATTGAAAACAACCCCAGCCTTACGGCGTCCCCTGAAGAGGGGCACTCAAGAACCAGCCATTCAAACCCTTCTTCAAAAGCCACCTTTCAGGGGGTTGGGGGTTTATTGCCTCTTTATGAAGGGAAAATGATATGGCAATTTAATTCTAAATTTGAGAAGCCTAAATATTGGCTAGACCAAAAAGCTTTTGATGAAAGGCTAAAAAGCAAAGAAATTTCTCGCATGATTAATGATATTTATAGAGAATTATATCCCCCTCGGCTTACGCCGTTCCCCGAAGGGGACACTCAAAACTCTCTTCAAAAGCCCCCTGGGGGTTTGGGGGATTCCAAGGGGAGTAAAGAAAAGGCAGTTTTACAGGCTCTGGGCTTACAAAATAAACAAGAATTAACTAAGTTTATAAAGTATGATCGTGAATTTTTTAGATTAGGCTTTAGGGCGATTGCAAGCGATACTAATGAAAGAACTTTGATATTTAGTTTATTACCTAAAAATTGTGGTGCTGGGAATAGTTTATATACAGAAATTAGCTCATATAGTTTCAATGCTCAAAAAACCTTTTTTTTAGAGAAACAATTATTTTTACTTTCAATTTTTAATTCTATTTCAGTTGATTGGATAGCTCGCCAGATGATTCAGATGAATGTAAATAAAACTTATATTTTAAGATTACCAATTCCTCAGCCTTCTGATAAAGAACTTGAAAGTAATGAAAACTATAAAAAACTTATACTAAATACTCTAAAACTAACACTTTATTATAATTATGATGATTTCGTTGAACTTGCTTATCAATTCAACTTAACAAAAGAAGATATACCCAAAACTCAAAAGCAAGTTGATTTACTAAAAATTGAAAATGATTGTATGGTGGCAAAACTATATCAAATCACTTCAGAAGAGCTTATTCATATATGTTCAAGCTTTAAGGTTTTAAATAATAAAAAACCAGAATATAACAAAATATTGATTGAGAGGTATAAAGCATGAACATTAATTTGGAATCTTTGCCAGTTATAGAACTTTTTTAGGAATATGTGGAGCAGTTATTTAATTGTCTCTGCTTGAAAATGGTCAATCTTATAATCTAACTCTTTAAGAAATTCTGAAAGCTTCATAAGCAAAAAATCAAAACTTAATACTTTTTTCAAGAATTTTTAGTTGGCAAACTATACAAATAATAAACTTTATTAATAATATTAAAGCCAAATAATTGAGATGAATTTTAAATAAAAAACAATGAAAACTTATACTGCTAGCAAGCTAAATGAATGGAATCAATGCCAATTAAAATATTATGGACATTATTTAGAGAGGCAATTTTGGGAAAGTGAAACTAGTTTAGAAAATATTTTAGGTCGTTTAATTCATACTTTTTTTAAGAATTTCTATGCTAAATCCGAAACAACTTTGCAGTTTAAAAAAGGACTTATTACTTTAGATGCTTGGAAAGAGTCTTTTGCAGATAAATGGCAAGAAGAATCCTCGGTGATAGAAATTGCGACCGCCAAAGATATTGCTATTAAATTAGATAAAGGTCTTTTATGCTTAGAAAATTTTTATAAACGAGAACAGAAGCGGGATTTCAAATTACCTTTGTTTACCGAAAAAGATTTTAGCGTTAATATTGATAATTTATTTAAGGTAAAAGGCTCGGTAGACCGTATTGATGAAGAATTAGACGGTACAATAACAATTACTGATTATAAAATTACTGATTATATTAAAACTGCTCAACAAGCTCAGTCAGATCCGCAGTTGGCTGTTTATACATATGGCTGTGAGCAAGATATTTTGCAAAGAAAAGTAAATAAAGTTGGTTGGTTTTACCCGACCAGAGAGCTAGATATTTTTAATGATCCTGCAAGGGAAACACAAAGTGAAATTTTATCAGCTTTATTAGAAATGGATACGGCTATTGAACAGAGAGGGCTAAATAAAAACCTTTATAAACATTCACCTAGTACTGGTTTTTGTGATTTTTGTGGTTATCGAAGTAAATGTCCTGAATATACTCATGAATACTGGGAAGAAAAAGAAAGCTCAAATACAGATCAAATGAAAGAAATGGTAAAAGCCGCATATCAGCTGAATGAACAGAAAAAAGAAGTTGAAATTAAACTAACAGAGCTAAAAGATAAAATAAAAGCTTTTATGATTGAAAATAATTTGATGAATTTAGATAATGCTAATCTTCAGCGTCAGGAAAGAGGAAATTTTGCACCAGTTGGAATTTGGCAAATATTAAAAGAATTAGATAATGGACATGATTTTATTGATATTAAAAAACTAGCTCTCAAAGAGAATCTTGAATGTTTTAGTTTGGAAGAACAAAAAATTATCAATAATGCTTATACGCCCAAAACAGTTTATTCGCTTATTTTGAAAAAACCTAAATAATGTGAGTCGATTACCGAAAAATCCTAATTTAGGTCGAACTGCGTTTAAGATAAGAGAAAAGTAATATTAAAACACTTGCAAATTATCATAAAGTTTATTATTAATTATATTAAGTTTTAATTTTTAGTTTATATGTTTTTCAATTATTGTTGTCTCTTTACTTGTTAGATTCAGTCCTTTTCGCAGTTTAAATCTGCCACAGTTTTTACTATAAATTATTTACTTAAAATTTTGATTATCGTGATTTATTTGAAAATCCTATCTATAAATATTTGTTCAAAGCGATGTTGTTCGGGCATTTAATCGCTAAATTTTAGCTTTTACAAAATTTTTTCAACAATTCAATTTTATTTTTAACTCAGTTTAAATCTGAGAAGGAGAAGTTATGGTATTAATTCCACTAATTCGTGCTGACAATATTAGCCCACATAAATTCAAAAAAGCTCTTGAAAGAAGAAATAATGATGATTCTTTGATTCCGAGAGAAGACGCTTGGAGAGCAGATTTAAGTACTTCTAAGAAAGCAACTTTTTTCACTCAGAATAATGAGCCGCTTTCATTTGAGAACCCAAATCCTAAAATTATTATATTGCCTCACGGAAAAAGGCAAGATCCTGGTAATGAAAAAAGATTTGTCGGTGGTATTGATTCTTGGGGACTTGGACTTAGCGATAAAGGAATAGAGCAGGCTCATTTAGTCGGTGAGCAATTTCGAAAAAACAATTTCAACCCAAGTTTTATTGGTATATCTGATGCTTTAAGGACTAGGCAAACCTTTGAAATAATTAGTCAGTATTTTGATAAACTTCCCATTATATTATACGATTTGACAAAAGCCCTTCGCAGTCGTAATGATGGTCCATTACTTAGGAATGGTTTGACTAAACCTAAATTATCAAAGTTACTTCAAGAACACCCAGAATTAGAGGATTTGGGCAATAGAGTTAGAAGAGGATGGATTGAAAAACCGGGTCAAGCTTATCTGGAGCTTTTAAGCAAAGCTAATATAGAATTAGGCAGAGGACTAACAATGACACCACTTTTACTGGGTGAGTCTTATCAAGATGTTTATAAGCGTACAGCTACATATTTTAATCATTTGGCTCTACCATGGCTTACTCAAGGTCATGATGTCTTGCTTATTGGTCATCAAGGTACTGGCTATGTTGTAAATCATCAACTGGAAGCTGCTTCAGGAGGCGGTGAGCTAGGCAGTATTGTGGCAGACAGTGCAAATAGTGGAGAAGCACTTGTGTATACTTTTGATAGAAATTCATATGATCAATCAAATCTACCAGATAAAAAGAGTAATGCCTTGAATTATCTCCAGAAAGCTACATAAACAAGATAAGTTCGAGAGATAAAAATAGACATAAAATGTGGGATTGCTAGTAAATTAATGTGAGTTCGATTACCGAAAAATCCTAAATAAAAACTATCAAGAATTTTTGTATTTTTTTAGTCGTAGAACTCACATTAAATAAATTTTACGACCACACAAAAGCTAAACCGTGTATAAGATATTATGAAAACTACTATCAAATTTTATTTTTATGAATGTCAATTAATTTTACTAATTTGTTTTTTATTAAATAATTGCTTGTCTCCATTATTAGCCGAAGAAATACCAAAACCTGAAACCTTAATTTTACAAGGAAATATTTCCAGAACTATTCCGAACGGAACACCAATTGAATTAAAAATTATATCTTTGCCCATGGCTCAAGGAAGTTATTTGGAAAATTGGGATTTAGAAGAAAAATTTAATATTCCAGCAGTTGGCTCTCCGTTAGAAGCTGAATTGAACAAAGATATTTATATTGAAAAAGATTTGATTTTGCCAAAAGGTACTCGTTTTTTAGGTAAGATTTCCCAGATAATTGCCCCAAAGCATTTTGGACGAAATGGACATATTGAAGTTTCTTTTGATGGACTTAAGACTCCAAAAGGAAAGTATTTACAATTTGGTGAAGCGGCTCATAATAATCCAGCCCCAATTAATAAAAGACAAGAATTTTTTAGAGGAGCTACCAGATTAGGAGCTTATTCATTGGGTGGAGCGGCGGCTGGAACTTTAGTGGCTACTCAGACTGCTGGTATGATTTTAACCGCTTTAAGACCTGAATATATTTTGACTGGTGGAGCGGCGATTGGACTTTTGGTTGGCGTTGTGGCTTCAATTGTAAAAAAAGGTAAGCCCGGTTATTTAATGCCAGGTGATGAAATTCAAATTAATTTACAGCAGTCTTTATTATTGCCAGTAGCTGAAAGACCTGAAGAACAAGTGAATCCTAATTTTGGAATTAATGGTTTGAATTTAGAATTGGAAAAAGCTCAATTAATCAAAGATGACTTGGGGAAAGATATTTTAATTTTGAATCTTAATATTTCTAATCAAACTAATTTAAATTTATTTACTAGTGATTTGGTTTTATTCGGCCCATATAATCGGCTTATTTATCAGGGTGGTTTTTCAACGCTCTCGATGACTGAGCCTTATCAAAGAATTGGTTTGAATAAAATTATGGCTGGACAAAGTTTAAAAGGTCAAATTGCTTTTGAAATCGACTTTCCGGGGCTTGAACATTTTTTAATTTTTAAAGAAAGACAAAGCCAAAGCACTATTTATAAAAACTCCCTTGGAAATCTTGACAAATATAAATTTATCGATAAAAAAATAAAATGGAAAGAAAAATTCTTCGGGCAAAATTCACAAGCATGGCAATAATTTGCACAATAGATTTTATAGTTGGTGTTTTTGCTAAGATTTTGGTTGATAAATTAAAAACTATTACCTAATCAAAAAACTATACTTAATATGAAACTTGCTACGAAAATATTTACTGGATTTACTGGATTAACTACTTCTATTTTTATGGCTATTAATCCTGTCAGAGCCGAAATTTTGCAAGGATTTAGACCTAATAATATGCCCGAAAAGACTGAACAATTATTACCTAAAATTCCCGCTCAATTAGCTCAAAATAATATTTGTCTGCAAAATGGTATAGGTATTAAAAGCTGTTCTATTAATGGGGTTGATGTAACCTTTAAAATTTCAGATATTTCTGCGTGTGGACCCAAAAACCAAGGATTTGTTCTGGATATTGAAAGTATCGAAAATACCTCGAGGGAGAAACCTAGGTCAATTACTATTTTTGGATTAGATATTTCGGGTAATAGGGTTGAGCGGTCAAGTTTTCAGCTGAATCCATATAAACTATTCAAGTCTCCTGGTGAGATTTATTTGTGTATTCCAAATTCTAGCGGGGGAGTTGAGATTCAATAATTAAGTTTTAAATAATTGCAAAACTTTAGGTTTAACTTCTTCGTGCTTGACAATTGGTTTAGGATAATTATTTAGCTGAAAATCTAATTTATGTATTTTAGTTGCTTCAATGTCTTTTAGTTCTGGAAGCCATTTTTTTATATATTTAGCTTCTGGGTCAAACTTTTGGCTTTGTAAAATCGGATTAAAAATTCTAAAATAAGGTGAAGCGTCTGTACCAACCGAAGCCGTCCACTGCCAGCCACCATTATTTGAAGCCAAATCAAAATCAAGCAAATAATTAGCAAAATGAGCTTCTCCAAGCTTCCAATCAATTAATAAATCCTTTGTCAAAAACGAAGCACAAATCATTCTTAGTCTATTATGTAATTGTCCAGTTTGTTTTAATTGCCTCATTCCAGCGTCTACAATTGGATAGCCCGTTAAACCCTCTTGCCAAGCAGATAATAATTTTTGGTCTTTTTGCCAATTTAATTTTTGATAAGCCTCTCTGAAAGCTTGCTTTTCGACATAAGGAAAACTTTGTAAAATCATTGAATAAAATTCACGCCAAATAAGTTCCGAAAGCCAACAACTAATATTTTCGGCTTCATTTAAATCTGTAGTTTGTTCTAATAGTCTCCAAGCCGCAAGAACACATTCTCGAATACTAATTGTTCCAAAACGCAAATCAATTGATAAACCAGAATTTGAATTTAAATCAGGGAAATCCCTTTGTATTTTATATTTTTTTATATTCAGGTTTATAAAATCTTTTAGCCTTTGATGAGCGAATGAAGCATTAATAATTATATCCAGCTTGCTTAAATGAAAATTAATTAATTTCAAATCCTCATCATGAGCTAATTGAATAATATTATTTCTTTCCAACTGAATACGCACATTAGAAATTTTATGATTATTGGCTAAATGAGAGAGGTTTAAATATTTTTGATTATCAAAGTTATTCAAATAAATACTTTCTTTGCCAGTTAAAGCTTCCAGCCACTTTTTCTTGAAAGGCGTAAAAACGGTATAAGGCTTTTGGTCTGGTTTTAAAACTTCAGATGATTCAAAAATTAAATGATCTTTGCTGGTTAAAAAATGGCGATCTTTTTCATTAAGCTTGGCTTGCACTGTTTCATCACGGTGGAGGGCATATCCTTCATAATCTCGATTTGTGAAAACAGCTTGTGCATCAATTAAGTCGGTTAATAAAGGTATTAATTCCACTGGGTTTCCGTATACAATAATTAAATCTGAACCGACTGAATTTAATTTGGCTTTTATTTCCTGCAAAGCCTGCCAAATAATAGTTATTCTCTTGTCTTCAGGCTTAGAAAGCTTATCTAAAATATTTTTGTCAAAGATGAAAACTGGATAAATTTCTTTAGAATGCTTAAAAGCTTCATTCAAAGCAGTATTATCGTCTAAGCGTAAATCTCTGCGAAACCAAAATATAGCTTTTGAATACATTTAAATATTTGTAATTTGATTTTATACAGCTGATTTTACGCTTAAAGTTTTGCTTTTTGGAAACTTACTATATGACTTACACAAAAATTTTACCTTTATCAATCCCAGACTGACGCAGATTAAAGAATTCAATAAGCTTTAATTTCATTATTTTCAATGATAATATTTTCTGAATCAGCAAATTGTTTAATCACAAAGAAACCTTCTCGTTTAGCTTCCTCGGCCACTTGATTTGGTATTGCAAAACCAGCAATTGCATAATAAATTTTATGATCTGCTTTGTCAGAGAAAAGCTTTTTAAAATTAGGTATTTTTTTCTCTTTAATTTTTTCTATTAAGTTTGGGTGAATTTTATACTTTGTTTCAACAATTATGACCGAACTGCCATTCCAGAGAACTGCATCAAATTCATCAGCCAGCAAGCCTTTTTGGCGATAAACATTGCGGTCAGCAAAATCAACTTTAATACCTTTAAATTCTTTAATATTCTTCAAAGCATTCCAAAAGAATTCTTCCGCGACAGCACCATTATTATTGCCAATATTTCCTAATTCTTTTGAAAGTTTTTCTAATTTAGCCGAAAGTCTTTCATCAGTTCGCTTCATTTGCTCGTCAGTTCGCTTCATCTGTTCATCAGTTTTAGCCTGAGAAGCTCGTATTTGCTCATCAGTTTGAGCTTGTGAAATTTTAAGCTCTCTTAACTGAATAGCGTTTTCAGCCATCATTTGTCTAATTTCTTGAAAAGAATAATCTTTTTCGCCAGAATCCATATTTTTATTTAATCCTAAACTTTAATCTAATTAAATTATATCCAAATTTCTGAATCACAGACACAGATTAAAGAATTCAATAAGCTTTAATTTCATTATTTTCAATGATAATATTTTCGGAATCAGCAAATTGTTTAATTACAAAAAAACCCTCTTGTTTAGCTTCCTCGGCCACTTGATTTGGTATTGCAAAACCAGCAATTGCATAATAAATTTTATGATCTGCTTTGTCAGAGAAAAGCTTTTTAAAATTAGGTATTTTTTTTTCTTTAATTTTCTCGATTAAGTTTGGGTGAATTTTATACTTTGTTTCAACAATTATGACCGAACTGCCATTCCAGAGAACTGCATCAAATTCATCAGCCAGCAAGCCTTTTTGGCGATAAACATTGCGGTCAGCAAAATCAACTTTAATACCTTTAAATTCTTTAATATTCTTCAAAGCATTCCAAAAGAATTCTTCAGCGACAGCACCATTATTATTGCCAATATTTCCTAATTCTTTTGAAAGTTTTTCTAATTTAGCCGAAAGTCTTTCATCAGTTCGCTTCATTTGCTCATCAGTTCTTTTCATTTGTTCATCGGTTCTTTTCATTTGTTCATCAGTTTGTGCTTGTGAAATTTTAAGCTCTCTTAACTGAATTGCGTTTTCAGCCAGCATTTGTCTAATTTCTTGAAAAGAATAATCTTTTTCGCCAGAATCCATATTTTTATTTAATCCTAAACTTTAATCTAATTAAATTATATACTTTTTGTCTTGAACTGGGATTACACTGATTAAAATGACAAACTATGATTTCTCTAATTTATCAATCACAGATGGACGCAGGTTAAAAGATGACACCGATACTTTAGGCTTTGTCTTTCGGCTTTAAGAGAGACTAATTAATAAGCTTTAATTTCATTATTTTCAATGATAATATTTTCGGAATCAGCAAATTGTTTAATTACAAAAAAGCCTTCTTGTTTAGCTTCCTCTGCCACTTGATCGGGTATTGCAAAACCAGCAATTGCATAGTAAATTTTATGATCGGCTTTGTCAGAGAAAAGCTTTTTAAAATTAGGTATTTTTTTCTCTTTAATTTTCTCGATTAAGCTTGGGTGAATTTTATACTTTGTTTCAACAATTATGACTGAACTCCCATTCCAAAGAATTGCATCAAATTCATCAGCCAGCAAGCCTTTCTGCCGATAAACATTACGGTCAGCAAAATCAACCTTAATACCTTTAAATTCTTTAATATTCTTCAAAGCATTCCAAAAGAATTCTTCCGCAACAGCCCCATTATTATTGCCGATATTTCCTAATTCTTTTGAAAGTTTTTCTAATTTTTGATCAGTTCTTTTCATCTGCTCGTCAGTTTGAGCTTGTGAAATTTTAAGCTCTCTTAACTGAATTGCGTTTTCAGCCATCATTTGTCTAATCTCTTTGAAGGAATAATCTTTTTCGCCAGAATCCATATTTTTATTTAATCCTAAACTTTAAGCTAATTAAATTATATACAAATTTCTGAATCACAGACACTGATTAAAGAATTCAATAAGCTTTAATTTCATTATTTTCAATGACAGGTCTAGTCAGCATATAAAAAACTAATAAAAATATTGTACTAATGAATAAAACAAAAAACTCGACCGAGCCGCTAAATATATCTAAAAATTCATACGAAAAAGAGAAGAAAGCGATTTTTTGCAATGAAAAAATAAAGCCAATAATATTTAATAATAAAACAAACACAAGTATAAAAAATGCTAATAGTTTTCTAAAATGTTTATATCCATTATCATCAAAGAGGATTAAAAGTGATGAAATTATTAAACCATAATCAAACGAATAATGATACTGGATTGCTAACAACGCTAGTAATGAACCAAGAAAAACTTTTTCATTTAGCTTTAAAGATGTAAATTTAAAAATACAAAACATGCTCAAAATACATATACCAAACCAAATATTCACAATTAAGTCCATTGTTGGTTTTAGACTTAAATTACAATAATTATTTTGCTGATTTATCCATAAAATAATTTGATGAATTGGATATATAGGCTTAATAACAGGGTGTACATGGCTACCAAATTGAGTAAAATTTAATGTTTGTAAATTACTAATAATATAATCTTTGTAACCCTCAAAGCCAATTAAAAAGTAAGCTAATATACATAAAATACAACTAATCAAAGCAGTATATAAGACAATTTGTTTTTGTTTCAATAAAAATGGAATTAGTAGTAAAGGTAAGCCAAGTTGGGGTTTAAATAAACATATTGATAGAAATAATCCGCCAAGAAAGTTCTTTTGTTTTTTTGCAAAATAATAATAAAAGTAAAAACTAAGGCAACATAAAAGAGCAATTTGTCCATTATATATATTTTCAATTACTGGAGAAAAAACAATTAGACTTGCTAAAAAAACTATTATAAAATTTTGATTTTTCTTTTCTATCCAGTAATTCTTTAAGCCTAGAAATAAAGCTAAGGACAAGGCCAGTAAAGATAGAAAATTAATTATAATAAATAAATTACTAATACTAAATACACTAAACAAATAAAGTATAGGCAAGGTATTAGGTGGATAATAATAAAAGTACGAATTTACTCCTTTTCGATTTAACAGAGTTTTTTTATGAGCTTTATTAATAGAAACTATTTCTGCTAGCTCTTTGGGATTAGCTTTTTGTAAATAGGGAAGAAAGATTTTAATAGCATACTTTTCCTGAGCTTTATAATCATATACTTTTGACCCGTCTGCATTTTTTAGGATTTGCCCCGCCATATAATATGGTGCAATATCTAAAATATCAGGTTGATTTTTGGTGAGTAAATACCCACGCCCAAAGCTAAAAATAAGCAATAAATATAAATATCTTAAGCCGATTACAGCTAAGATAGCGATTCTTAAATATTCGAGAGTAGTTTGTACTTTTTTATTATCAAAAAATTCCTTAACTTGTAAATTCATATTCAGATATCTTCAATAGCTCAAAAATTAATTTTCTCAACCAAAGTTTTGTCTATACTTCACTTTGATAGTCTTTACTTAAAATTCCTCAAATTCCCATTGTCAATGGGGTAAAGGGTACTTTAAGCTTTAACTAAAATACCCTCTTTCAACAGCTGGATTTCAGGAAACCGTGGGTACTAAGCCCTTTAGTCGGCTGTACCTCCTGTATTGTTGCTAAACAAGCCATTAGTTTGCTCTCCAACCTTATTAACACTTCCCTCTAACATAGTAGCAATTGGTCTTTTAAGTGCTAAGAAAATAATAATAGCTAAAATGGCTAATACCAAAACGGTAATCCATTGGTCTAAAGCGGCATCTTCCTCTTCTATTAAACGCTTAAAAATATTTTTAACTTGAATCATAATAATTCCTTTGT
>CANLFK010000065.1 GCA_947489925.1 Candidatus Caenarcanales bacterium | reverse complement strand
AGTTAATTTGACTAATCAAAACTGGAGTCAAAAAGAATTACAAAAAGCTTTAGATGATGTTTTGGTTGAGGTTTTTGCTATTACCCGTGAAGCCTCTTGGCGTGTTTTGGGCATGAAACATTTTCCAGTGCAATGTATTGGTGGCATTATTTTACATCAGGGTAATATTTCTGAAATGCGTACTGGTGAAGGAAAAACCTTAGTCGCAACTTTACCCGCTGTTTTAAATGCTTTGTCTGGTCGTGGAGTGCATATTATTACCGTCAATAATTATTTGGCTAGGCGTGATTCTGAATGGATGGGAAGATTATATAAATTTTTGGGTTTATCAGTTGGTTTAATTGTGCCAGAAGTTAAATCAGCCATCGAAAAGCGAAAAGCTTATTTGTCTGATATTACATATGCCACTAATAATGAATTAGGTTTTGATTATTTGCGAGATAATATGGCTGAATCCAAAGAAGAGCAAGTCCGTAGAGGTTTTAACTTTGCTATTATTGACGAAGTAGACAGTGTTTTAATTGATGAAGCTCGTACTCCTTTGATTATTAGCGGAATGCCAGAAAGCAGTAAAGAAGAAGTTTACTTAACCATGAATCAATTATCTAAAAAGCTGATCAAGGGCAAAGATAAAGACGATGTAAAAGGTGATTATTATGTTGATGAGAAGGCTAAAAATGTTATTCTAACCGATAATGGAATTGCTAATGCTGAGGCTTATTTGGGTGTGCAGGATTTATGGTCAATTGAATCGAATTTGGCTCATCATGTTTTGCAGGCTCTGAAAGCTAAGGAATTATTTAAAAGAGATACTGATTATGTTATTCAGCCAAATCCAGATAATAAAAAACCTGAAATCGTAATTGTTGATGAATTTACAGGTCGTTTAATGCAAGGCAGGCGTTGGTCTGACGGATTACATCAAGCAATTGAAGCCAAAGAAAGCGTGCCATTGCAAGAAGAGTCAATGACTTTGGCTAGTATTACTTTTCAGAATTTCTTTAGGCTTTATTCAAAATTAGGTGGCATGACTGGAACAGCAGTTACCGAATCTGAAGAATTTAAAAATATTTATAATTTGAATGTTGTTCCCATTCCGACCAATCGCATAAATTCACGGAAAGATTTGAATGATCAAGTTTATAAAAATGAAAAACAAAAATTCTATGCGATTTTACAAGAAATTATTTCGGTACACAAAGTTGGCAGACCAGTCTTAGTCGGTACAACTAGCATTGAAAAGTCTGAATTATTGTCAGATATGCTTTCTAAGCCACAAGCTAGTGTTGAATTAATGATTTGGCGTTCTGAAAGATTAAAAAGAGTTTTGGCTGAACAAAATCCTAAGCCTGAAGAATTAATTAAAAATATTAGTCGTCTTTTAGATAAACCTTTTAATATTACTCATTTGGCGGCCAAAGAGGTTTTTGAAAAATATACAAAAAGTGAAAATACTAGTTCTAATTTGGTAAAAACTATTGAAACTGTTTTAAGTGAATTGCCAAATCCAGCTGATAATGATTTAACCTGCTTTATTGGTACTTTTCTTGATAGCTGTTTAATTGTTGAAGAAATTAAAAAAGGTATTAAACATAGTGTTTTAAATGCAAAACAGCATGCCAGAGAAGCAGAAATTATTGCCCAAGCTGGACGATTAGGCGGAATTACAATTGCTACCAATATGGCTGGAAGAGGAACTGATATTTTACTTGGAGGAAATGCCGAATTTATTGCCGAAGACAAAATCAGACCTTTGCAATTAGAAGCTGGATCTTTAGAATATCAAGCCGCTTTAAACGAAGCCTTAGAACAAATTAGACCAGATATGGAAGCTAATAATAAAAAAATCATTGAATTGGGCGGACTGCATGTAATTGGAACGGAAAGGCATGAATCCAGACGAATTGATAATCAGCTAAGAGGAAGAGCTGGCAGACAAGGAGACCCCGGCACAACTCGCTTTTTCTTAGGCTTAGATGATTCTTTGATGAGAATATTTGGTGGAGATCGTTTGACTGGTGCAATGGATATGCTAAAAGCCGAAGAAGATTTAGCTTTGGAAGCGGGATTAGTGAACAGAGGAATTGAAAATGCCCAAAAAAGAGTAGAAGCACACAATTATGAAATCCGCAAAAAACTGCTTGAATACGATAATGTGCAAGACACTCAGAGACGGGTAATTTACAAAGAGAGACAAAGAATTTTGGAGAATTTCAGTCTGAAAGAAGTCTTTGGTGAAATGTTAAAAGAAAGAATTGATAGTTTGATTTTCACTTATTTAGATCCAAATAAACCGCCAGAAACTTGGTTTGAGAAAAATATGATTGAAGAAGTTTTGAATGAAGATGAACAAGACAAAAACGAAGAAGACTCAATAAAAGAAGCTCCTAGCTCTATGGATTTACTTTTGTCGGCTATTGAAGCAGAAATTCCAGACTTTAATGAAAAAGTTAGCCTCGAAAAAATAGCTGAAATGTCTTTTGTTGAATTGCAAGAATATTTAACAGAATTGATTTTAGAAATTTATGCTGAAAAAGAGAATGAATTGGGTGAATCTTTTGAGGAAATTCAAAGACAAATTTTTCTGCATTCAATTGATCAGCATTGGGTTCAGCATTTGCAATCATTAGACTCATTAAAAGAAGGAATTCACTTAAGAGGTTATGGAAATAAACAGCCAATTATTGAATATAAAACCGAAGCTTTGACTTTATTTGATAATTTAATTAGTGCAATCAGACGGCAATCTCTTATTTGGTTATTCCATACACAGGCAGTTAGTGACAATAATAAAAAGAAAAAAATCTTAGTTTAAATAAGATAAGTTTTATATGTTAGTCTTTTAATAATTGCTTTCAAAACCTTTATTTCACTCAAAGACTCATCAAATGAGACAGTCAAATTTTTACCTTTTAATTTTTTCATTTATTCTGCTGAATTTTACGCTCTCTCAAAGGAGTTTAGCTTATAATACCCGTAATATTCGTATTGGTATTATTCAGCATTTTGGTAAAAATAATAATCAAACTTTATCGGTCAAAGCCAAAAGCGGACAAAAAAACCTGCAAGTAATATTTCCAGAATTGCCATTAACCTTAAGCGTTGATAAAAATCAGGTTTTAATAACTAATAATTTAAATATAAAAACTAATTATATTTCTTTGGATTATAGAATAGAAGAGAAAACTAAAATTATAGCTGGTGCTTATCGGACATATGAAAACGCTGAATATTGGGCTGAAACCTTAAAAGAGCGTTTTCCTGAATATAATTGGCAAATCCTTTATCCAGATCCATGGATTGTACAAGCTGAATCAGATAATCCAGAAGAAACTTTAAGAAGACTCAAAAGTCAAAATTTTTCGGGATCATGGTTTAAAGACAGCTTTTCGCAAGTTAAATCTTTAAGCTGGACTGGCTCGGCACCAATTGGTATTCAGGCTAAAAATCCCCAAGAAATATTTCAGTTTAATCGTCGCAAAATTATTATTAGACCCTTGAATAATGACTTAATTGAAGTTAATGGCAAAGTTTATGCTGGCTTTATGGAAATTCTTCCAGATTCTTTTGGTAATTATTCGGTTATTAATGAATTACCAGTTGAAGAGTATTTGCGAGGAGTAATACCATTTGAAATTGGAGCTGATTCACCACAAGCGGCTCTCGAAACCCAAGCTATTTTAGCTAGAACATATGCTTTAGCCAATTTTAAGCGCTTTGTCCCAGAAAATTATCATTTGTGTGCTTCTCAGCATTGTCAAGTTTATCAGGGTTTAAGTGCTACCAATAAGATTATTGACCAAGCCATTCAAAATACAAATGGTTTAATCCTCAAAAATAAATACAATCAAATTGCCCAAGTTTTTTATTATTCGACTGATGGTGGCTATTCTGCTGATTTTACTGATATTTGGCCAGCTCGGAATCCTCGTTCTATCAAAGATTTGAGCGGACAACCGACTTGTTCTAATTTGCCAAAAAAATTCAATTTGAGTAATGAAGAAGATTTAAAACTATTTTTGACATCACCAGAAGCGGCTAAAGAATGGAATTGTTATGATTCAGTATCGCCAAGCTTTAGGTGGCAAAAAACAATTGAAAAGAAATTATTAACTCAAACCTTAGAAAAAGCCAAAAAAAGATGGCAATTTGCTTGGCCAGACTTTGAACAAGTTGATGATATTGAAATTACCGAAAGAAGTTCTACTGGACATGTTTTAAAATTATTAGTTAAAACTGACAAAAAAAACTTTATAATTGAAAAAGATGAAGTTCGCAGTGCTTTGGGTGGTTTAAAAAGTTCTTTATTTATAATCGAAAAAACTGATAATAAAATTATACTCAAAGGTGGTGGTTTCGGTCATTCAGTAGGTTTAAGTCAATTCGGAGCTAGATATTTAGCCTCAACTGGAGTATCTTATCAAAATATTCTTAAAATTTATTTCCCAAATTATATCCTTGGTTCAGCTATTTAATAAAAATTGTTCTTGTGAAAAGAAATCGTTTTCAGTTGAATAGTCCATTGATTTAACAAAGTTTTGTTCTTTGGGTGAACGAATTTGGACTTCAAAGGGACTTTCAGTTAAATATAAAATAATAGATTTGACGCCTATTTCTTCGGCTCTTTTATATATTTTATTTTGTTGAGAATTGCTTTCAAAGCCTTCACTAATTACTTTTAAATTTTTGGTATTTCTTAGTTTTTCACAAAAGTCAAAAGCTTTTTTATACTGATTTTTTGGATAAATTACAAAACTATCTAATAAATGCTTTGACTCATTATTTTGCATTAAAAGCATTAATCGCTCCATTCCCAAAGCCCAACCAAAAGCTGGAGTTTCCTGTCCGCCAAATTCTTTAACCAAATTATCATATCTTCCGCCCGCACAAATTGTATTTTGCCCACTCAGTCTTTCATCTTCAGACTTGATTTCAAAAACTGTTTTTGTATAATAATCCAAACCACGGACTAAAGCTAAGTTTAAGCTAAAAGGAATATCAAAATTTTCTAATAATTCAATTAATTTGGCTTGATGGTTTTTGGATTCTTCATTTAAGTAATTTGTTATTTTTGGGGCTTCAGCCTGATACAAAGCCTGATCAGATGGTACTTTACAATCTAAAGCTCTCAAAGGATTAGTCTTTAAACGGTTTTGGCAATCAGGGCAAATATTTTCAATATGATTTTCCAAAAATTGACGCATAGCTTTTTGATATTCAGCCCTCGAAGAATTATCTCCTACTGAATTTATTTCTAATTTTAAATTTATAATTCCCAGTTTCTTTAATAAATTCCAAGCCAAATAAATATTTTCAAAGTCTGTTTGAGGCGTATTTGAACCAAAAACTTCAAGACCTAATTGATTAAATTGTCTATATCGTCCAGTCTGAGACCTTTCATAACGAAACATAGAACCCAAATACCAAAGTCGGAGAGGTTTTGGTCTGCGGTCTAAGCCATTACTCAAAAAAGCCCTTACTACTCCAGCTGTTCCTTCTGGTCTTAAAGTCAATGAACGATCGGATTTGTCGGTAAAAGTATACATTTCTTTATTGACAATATCACTTGATTCTCCAGCTGAGCGAGCAAAAATTTCAGTTGATTCAAAAACTGGAGTTCTTATTTCCTGAAAACCAGCTTTGCTTAAATAATTACGAACTGTATTTTCTACCACCGACCAATTTGCTGAGAGCGGAAAAATTAAATCATATGTGCCACGAGGCGAGTTTTTAGGTCTTTCCATAATAAACTTATTTAAAACTTAATCATTCTGTCCGAAAGAGATTTTGGTTTGGGAGGCAAAATACATTCTGCTCTATAATTTTTGAATTGAACTTTCAACTTATCATAAACTAAATTAAAAGCTTGTTGTTGGCTTAAACCATGCTCCCAGATTTTGGCTTCATATGCACAACCTTCATATGGTTCTTGTTTGATAACTCTAACACCACGACAGTCAATTTCGCCTTTTAACTTTAAGCCTTGCTTGGTTGTGCATAGTCTATTTCTTCGGACACCAGTTTCTATTTCTTTGAGGGTTGGCTCTAATGACATAATTCCAAAGCCATTTTCAGTTTTAAATACAAAAAGCTTTTCGGTTAAAGAATATTCATTTAATATTTCTGCCACACTTTCGCCTTTACATTTTTCGGGTTTAATTTCATAAAATTGGCTATCGTCTAATGAAATTCCACCAATTGACAAACCAGGTGTTGTAACTGAAGTAGGAGTTGTCGAATTACCATTACCATTGTTTGCATCCTGATAAGATGGATTAATTGGTAAATCAGCTGATAAACTGGTTGAAGTCAATAAAAAAGCATTTAAACAAAAAACCATAGACGCTCCAAAAGAGTAAATTGATTTTTTCATATAAGTTTTATTATTTAATTAGATAAAGCTATTTTAAATGAATTGATCAATAATTAGCACAAATTTTCAACTAAGTTTATGGTACAAGCTAAATAACTTTTCGATAAAATTGCTTACCTAAAGATTGAAACTTGTTTTTGCTTTCACCTAAAATTGATTCATTTGCTCCAATAAATAAAATTCCACCAGGTTCAAGCCATTCATAAAAAGCCGAATAAAGTTTTTCTTTCAGTTCTTTTTTAAAGTAAATTACAACATTTCGACAAATCAATAAATGATACTTGTTATTATTCAATGAATTTAAATTGCTAATATCATGCAAATAAAACTTAACTGCATCTTTGATGGATTGGTCTAAACTAAATTCTTTTTCTCCGCATTCAGTAAAATAATTAAGATATTCAGTTGGCAAAGATCGCATTTCACGAAGAAAATATTTTCCATCTTTAGCTCTTAATAAGGCTTCTCTATCAATATCAGAGGCGACTAAATTAGCTGATTCTAAATAATTTAAACTTTTTAAAATAAAACTAATTGAAAAAATCTCTGCTCCAATTGAGCAACCAACACTCCAAACTTTCAATTTTCTATGCTGAAAAGCATTCATCAAAAGAGGCAAAATAAATTGCTTAAGATGCTCAAACTTTTCAAAGTCTCGGAAAAAATAAGAAAAATTAACATTTATACAATCAATTAAATCAAATAAAAACACCTCATCTGAAGATAATTTATCAAAATATTCATTCAAATTTGAAACTAAACTACGGTTGAAATGATAAGAAATTCTACGAGCTAAATAATCTTCACGGTAAGCATCAAGTTTAATACCAATTTTTTCCACTTTTCTCTGAATAACTTTAAAGTCAATTTCGCTGAATAGGGAAATCTTTCGGGCTAGTTCTTCTGATGGATTTGTTTTATTTTGATACATTTTGTTTTCTCGCTTAAATTATAAGAAGCTCACTGAGACCGATTTTTTTAATATAAACTTTTCCCGTTCCAATATTAAAAGAAACTGTTCGACCATTATAACCACCTAAATCAGCACCATAAATTGGAATTTTTAATTGATGTAATTCTTTTTTGACAGATTCTGCATTATTTAAACCAATTGGTAAAAATCCACCACCATTAATATCTTTTTTATCTAGCCCCTGAAACATTTGTGAGCCCCCAGCCAACTTTGCACACAAATTTGCAGTATTATATTGTTCTTTCATGCGATTCACTAAAATATGAATAGCCTCATCTGCATAACGAGCATTTAGCAGGCTAACATCAACTTTAGTGCTGTTTTGTCCATCTTCATTATTTTTTATATTTCTGGATGGAAGAACAATATGAGCCATGCCGCCAACTTTTAAAATCGAATCATATAAACACAATGCAATGCAAGATCCCAAGCCAGAAGTTATTAATTCGCAGTCTGATGAGATAGAAATAGCCCATTGTCCCATATAAAGATATTGTTGAATTTTATGACTTTTTTCAGTCTCTTGAATTATCGTAGTCATAAGTCTCCTTTCTTAAGTAGCTCTGAATCAGCATTTAAAATAATCCAAATATCAATTGATGGTTGTTCTGATTTAAGCTTTATTTTGCCATTGCAAACAGCCAATAAATCCGCTTTGGAAGCCATTTGACAAATTATAAAATCTAAAGCTGCACTTTTCATATCATATATTTGTTCAGTAACACTAAGTTTTATATAATTTTCTTGGGCCGAACTAATGAGGCTAGCCATCATATTTCCTGTAAAAATATTTGCCCATTCATTCATTACTGATTGCTGAAAGTCTATTTCTTGTACTAAAGGCGACACGCTAGTATAACTTTTAAGCTTTTGCATTATAAACGAAGCCATTTCAAGCGGAGAGCAAAATAAAATAAAACCTTCAAGTGATCCATTTAAAGATTGTAAAAGACAAATTGAAGGACTATTAATGTCTTCTTGAGCCTGTATAGTTTCAATCAAATTGTCAATTTCAATGAAAGCTGAATTAATAGTTTCATAATCAATTGATATTGTCATAAGACATTTTAGTGCTTCTAATCCACTTGAAAGTCCAGTATCACTTAGCTCTGAAAAAGATTTGAGAGAATTAATATTAACTGTCATTTAGTCTTCTCTTTTTATATTGAATTAAATACTTTATAGACAAAATAACCTAGATAAATAACCTATTTAAAGGGCTTAGCCTAAACCAATGAACCTTGTTTTACAAAAGGCACAATATTATTGTCTCCAACAAAGTATTCTATTAATTTGGACAAACTATTTCCAAACTGAGAGAATTCAGCCTTTTTCTGATCTGAATTTGGAATTTTCCCAGCTTCTACCATAATGCTATTTTCTTCAGCTTTAATTAAGTCCAAGATAGCAACTGTATTACCTGTAATCACATAATAGTCTAATTGTTCTTCGGGGCTTAAATTTTGAAAATCTTTTTTACCTAAAGTTTTTAAGGCTATTGCTTTCATTTGACCTCCTTTCGTATCTGGAGACACATTTTTTCTTTCAAGAGCGGTTCTGTTTGAGACGGCAATGCGATAGGCTTTAATTAATTCTCCTAATTTTGCAATACTAGTTAGACTTTCTTCTGGTAATTGTCTGTTGAACTGTTCATGTGCCAATTTATTGATTTTGGATAATAATTCTCCTTGTAATCTTGTTGAACTTTGACCATTATAAGTCCTTAAAACAAGATCAACTGGAAATTCTGCTTTTATGGCATCAACAAATGTTTCTGGGTATTTATTAGACCGATTAGAACGTTTAAAGGAAACTATATTATTTTGTCCGTTTTGAGGGGGCGGTATCGGTAAGCCAAAAGAAGAAGGCAGATAATTAGGTGTTGAGAGAGAGCTGGAATTATTAGCAATAGCCGATGATTTAGAAGATGAAATAGAATAAGTACTCTTAGAGCTGACAGAATTTATCTTTAGACTTGGAATTGACTGAAAATTTGCTATTCTGATATTAATCATCAATTATCAAAAGATTAACTAATTATTAATATATCCTAAAGATTCAGACTTTTCAATGTTAAACAAGTATACTTTTTCTTAATCTTTAAAAAACTAGCCAAAAGTATAATTAGGTTTAAAAGCTTTTTATTGAGAAAAAATTAAGATCTATCATCTAAAAAGTGATATTAAAGTTAATTTTTTACAATTTACCGATAAAGTTAAGTAAAAATGTCTCGCAAAAAATTAATAGCCGCTAACTGGAAACTCAATCCAAGCTCAAGAGAAGAAGCAATTGACTTAATTGAAAATATTAAAATTGGATTGAAGAATATTGATGTAGAGGAAAACATTAACCTGACTTTTTGTTTACCTTTTATTTATTTAGAATTAATTAAAAACAGTCTGAAAGATACCCCTTTTAAAATTGGGGCTCAAAATTGCTACTTTGAAGAAAAAGGTGCTTTTACGGGTGAAATTTCGGCTTTAATGCTTAAAAATTTAGGTATAGACTATGTAATTTTGGGACATAGTGAAAGGCGTTCTTTGTTTAATGAAAGTAGCGAAATAATTAATAAAAAAATATCAGTTGCCTTAAAAAATAATTTATTGCCAATTTTGTGTGTCGGTGAAACTTTAAAAGAAAAAGAAATGGGCATTACTGAAGAAATTATACTTTCACAATTAGAAGAAAGTTTGGCTTATATAAATTGTAATGGAGAAAATGTTATTATTGCTTACGAGCCAGTTTGGGCAATTGGTACAGGCAAAACTTGTTCTTCGGAAGATGCAAATACAATTTGTAAATTAATTAGAAGTAAATTAGCTGATTTATATAATTCTTCAATCGCAGAAAAAACTTTAATTTTATATGGTGGAAGCGTTAAATCAAGCACTATCAAAGAACAAATGAAACAAACTGATATTGATGGAGCATTAGTTGGTGGAGCAAGTTTAATTGCTGATGAATTTGTCCAATTAGTGAATAATTGTTAAAAGTTAAATAATGATTTGATTGTCTGAATTATCATTAGGGTTTGCGTAATTTATAATCATTCTGGGATAAGGAGGTTTAATATTATTAGCTTCAAAAGCTTTTTTAATACGCAAATTTAGCTCTCTCAGAACAATCCATTGCTGCATGGGTAAGGTTTTCACTAAAGCTTTTAAAGTAATTGAATATTCTCCTAATTTATCAATGCCAACGACTTCAGGTTTTTGAATAATTTTATCTGGCCATTCACGGGCTAAATTACAAGCAGTTTCTTCTAAAATCCTTAAGGCTTTCTCTGTATCAGACGCATAATCAATAGCAATATTAAAATCAACTTGCGAGAAATTACTGGTTAAATTTTCTACAATGCTTATTTCTTTGTTTGGAATAGTAATTAAAACTCCTTCGATATTGCGTAATCTGGTTAATTTAAGCGAAAAATCTTCGACTGTGCCAGCATAATTTTTAATTCGAATAATATCTCCAACCCCAAATTGATCATCCGATAAAATACTTAAGCCCGTTAAAATATCTTTAATTAAATCTTGAGCAATAAAGCCCAAAGCCAAACCTAATAAACCAGCTCCCGTTACTAATGAAATTAAATTAATTCCCATTGCCAGCAAAAAAACCAAAATACCTAAAATTACAAAAACCGAATTACTGGTAGTTTCAGCTACTTTTTTTAAGGTTAAAGCCCGATTCAGCTTTCGATTAGTGGCTGACCACCCTTCGGGTAAAATATTATGAAAGTAGTTTTCAATAATCCAATAAGAAATTTTATTTAAAAGTAACATACTCCATAAAACTAAAAAGAACAAAGATAAAGGCTTTAAAAGACCAGCTTCCAGCACATATTGCCAAAGTCTAGTCTCAGGAAATAAAGCAAAAATTCGTACTAAAGCAAAAAGCCAAATACCTAAAATAATAATTAAAGTTTGTAATTTAAAAGATTTTTTATAAATATAAGCAATAGCGGAAGTAATTAATAAAGCAATTAAAACAATAATTCCAGCTTTGGATAAGGCTTTTTTAAAATAATTTTTACTTCTTTCTTTTAATGCATATTTGAAAGCTTTATTTAATTTCGCTTTTAAAATACTAGCTAATTCTTCCTCTGAGACGCTATTTTGAATTTTTAAATCATTAGCAGTAATTGTTAATAAATACTCTGAATTGACTAATAAGTAAGAAGACAGAAAAAATGTGGTAAAAGAAAGGAATGAGATATATAGAATTAAAAGAGAGTGAGAAAAGCATTTTAAAAGAAAAGATGCGTTCAAGAATCTCATTCAGA
>CANLFK010000064.1 GCA_947489925.1 Candidatus Caenarcanales bacterium | reverse complement strand
AATAAAATAAAAATTAATTAAAAAGAGAAAAAATATTTAGTTTTCACACTTTTTCACACTTTAAGATAACTTGCAATGATAGAATAAAATCTAAATAAATACCCTCTTTCCTAAAATATTGAATCGTGAAGAAGAAAAAAAGAAAATTAGAAATAAATTTGCAAGATATTAATCCTTTGAATATTGATTTTCTCAGAAAATTTTTAAGTGGTGAAGGGAAAGCTGCCAGAATAGTTCCTTCTTATGTTTATGGTCTTCCTTCTCCAATACAAAGAAAAGTTGCCAAAGCAATTAAACAAGCCCGTCAATTAAATTTAATCTAAATTATCAAAGGAGTCAAAATGGTAAAGTCAAAATTATTAAAAAGTAAGTCTGGACGAATTTGTCAATTGTCTGGCAAAAAAGCAATTAAAGGTTGGAAATACTCTTTCTTGCGTTCTCACTTTAATCCAACCACCAAAAGAAGATTTGAAGTGAATTTGCAAACTGTCAGAACCTTTAATGAAAATGGCACTCCGATTAAAATAAAAGTTGCCACTTCAGTAATTAAGAAAAACCCTGAGATTAAATTGGGAATAGTTAATTGTGTTAAAAAACATAAAAGACTAAAAGGTAAACAGAAAAAGGAATTAATGGTTTCTTTGGGTTTAGCTGAAGAAGTTTAGTTTGAATTTATTATTGCCTGATTGAATAAGTTTATGATAATTTTTTAGTCAGGTAATTATTTATGGATCGATAGCTCAGCGGTAGAGCACGGGACTCATAATCCCTTGGTCGTAGGTTCGATCCCTACTCGATCCAAATTTATTTGAATTTGATTTAAGTGTTTTTATTAGCTAATTGTCCGCAAGCTCCGCTAATATCTGAGCCTAAAGTAATTCTAATCGTGGCTTTGCGACCAGATCTTTCTACTATAGATTTAAATTGCTGAATGCGGTTTCGGTCTGAGCATTCGAATTCGCTATCAGTTGAATTATAAGGAATTAAATTAATTAGACAAGGAAAAGGTAAATCACGGACTAAATCACTTAAAGCTTGAGCATCTTCATTTGTATCATTAATATTTTTTAGCATTGTATATTCAAAAGTAATACGCCTGCCAGTTTGGTCAAAATAAACTTTTAAAGCTTGCATTAAATCAAATAAATTCCAACGCCTAGCAACTGGTACTAACTTTTCTCGCAGTTCTTGTTTGGCTGAATGTAAGGAAATAGCTAAATTTATTTGTATTTTAGTTTCGCCCAATTCAATAATTTTAGGCACAATTCCGCTGGTTGAAACAGTTATATGTCTTACTCCAATACCGACTGATTCACGGAAAATTTGAATGGCTTTAACAATATTGTCCAAATTATTAAGCGGTTCACCTTGTCCCATAAAAACTAAATTATGAATTTGTTCGCCGCTAATTCTTTGCATAGACATAACTTGGTCTACAATT
Organism: Candidatus Caenarcanales bacterium; assembly: GCA_947489925.1. Lineage (GTDB taxonomy): Bacteria > Cyanobacteriota > Vampirovibrionia > Caenarcaniphilales > Caenarcanaceae > JAAFJH01. Next base: position 10,316 of record CANLFK010000064.1, on the reverse strand, counting down.
TCAGCCGCAATTAAATTTCGTTTAAAGCCTAATTTGCCAGTTGCACAAAAAGGACAGCCCACTGCACAACCAACTTGACTAGAAATGCAGGCGGTTAAACTATCTCGGTCTTTAAAACGCATTAAAACTGATTCAACCAATTGACCATCTGGCAAAGAGAATAAATATTTTTCGGTTTTATCTTTTTTGCTAATTTGTCTTTCTTTAGTTTCGACCAAAGGAATTGCAAATTTTTCGGCTAAAATAACTCTTTTGTCCAAGCTGAAATCGCTCCAAGCCTGAAAATTATCTGAATTCTTAGCATAAATCCAACTATGAATTTGCTCAATTCTAAACTTTTCCCAATTAAGTTCTTGGCTAATAAATTGCCCAATTTCATCTTTGGATAAACCAGACAAAGGAATTTTGTTCTTTAATATTTGCGACATAATAAAAGCTTAAACTAAAAAAAGTAAATTAAAAATAATACAATAACAATTTTTACGCATTATGAATGGCTTAGATCAAAAAATAATTTCGCCAGATGAAAGTTTTTCAGTGGTTTTTCATTATTTAAATACAAATCCGCTGACTGAAGCTTATTATAGCGTATCTTTGCAAAATGAAGACAATAGTGAAAAATTTAAATTAGCTGGCGTATTTACCTTTTCTGATAATCAAGTTTGGTCAGCAGACTCTAGTTTTATAGTTTTAGACCAAATTCAAAATAATTTAGAAACTGAAACTTTGACTAAAAAAACAAGGACTTTTGATGTTTTAAGCAAAAGAAAACTGGCTAAATAAAAAAATTCGTTAATACAAATGTACAAATTAAAGAAAAATTTACAAATTGTACCGCCCAGCTTGCCAGATGAGCCACTTAAAATTATTAATCCAGACAATGGCAATTGGTTTTTAATAGACAAACAACAATTAGAAATTTTGCGTTCAATCGCTCAAATGTCAGTGCCAGAGGCATCAAATAAATTAGAAATCAAAGAAAATCAAATTATAAACTTTATTGATGAATTATTAAAAAAAGATTTCTTAGATGATATAAGCCACAATACAAGCTCTCAGAAAGCGGAAATTGAATTAAGATCAGATTTAGATTTTAGCCAAAACGGAAATTATTTAGACATTAAAGATTTGAAATCAGAGCAAATATTCTCTTTTGATTTTCAGGAAGCTTATTTATTACACAGACTGACTGGAAGCTCATTACAAAGTATTGCCAAAGAAACTAATACAAAAGAAGCGACTATAAAAGCTTTCATTCAAAGTTTAATCGAAAAAAAATTATTAATTAGACCGAGTTTTTCTGATAGTCAAAATAGTCTTTCAAAGAGAAATATTTTTAGTTTTTTATTTTTTAAAGTTGAAATTCCTCAGATTGATCCCTTTTTGCAGACAATTAATAAAAATTTTAGCTGGGTCTGGAATTGGCCTTTAGCAGGCTTACATTTGGCTATTATATTTTTTGGTCTGTTTTTATTAATTGAAAATCCGACAAAAATGAAAGATTATATTTTTTCACAATTATTTCACTTAAGCTGGCTTAATCTTTTATTTGGATTGATTTTAATGCCTTTAATATTTGCATTAAATAATTTAGCAAAAGGTTTAGCTCTTAATTCTTTTGGTGCAAGCAGCAAGCAATCTCAAATACTTTATACTTTTGCTTTGCCTTGGTTTTCGCTTAATATTTCCGAAACCAAATTTTTAAATTCTAATTTATCCAAAAATCTTATTATCTGGTCTGGCATTGTATTTGAAATTTGGCTAATTGGCTTAAATATTATTTTGTGGTCTTTCACCTCTTATAATCAAGGTTTAGGCAATTTATACTTTAATGTTTTTATATTTACCGCTTTCAATTTAATGATTAGTTTTTATATTTTAATTCAAGACTATATTCAAATTAATCAGGAAGTGTCGCCACAAAACAACGAGAAGAAATAATATTTTATATTTTGTATTTCCTCTCGCCTAGCAAAATCAATTTTTTAAGCAGTAATAATTTCTTCTAATTCTTTTGGAATAACTGACTCATTCAAAGCTTCTTTAATTTCTTCATCGTCTAATTTTTGGGGTTTAAAACTAGCAATAATTCTTTCCCTTAATTGATCAGCTAAAATCGGATTATCTTTCATGTATTGAATGGCTGATTCACGACCTTGTCCAATTTTGATTTCTTCCTGAGTTTCTGGATCAATCCATGAATACCAAGCACCAGCTTTCTTTACAGCACCAATTCCAACTCCAAGATCTACTAATTCTCCAGCCTGAGCAACTCCTTCACCAAAAATAATATCAAATTCAGCTTTTCTAAATGGCGGAGCAACTTTATTTTTCACAACTTTAATTCTTACTCTATTGCCATAATCAACATCTCCTCTTTTTAAGGTCTCAATGCGTCTAATGTCTAAGCGGATTGAAGCATAAAACTTAAGAGCATTACCGCCAGTAGTTGTTTCATTGCTACCATAAGTAATACCGATTTTTTGTCTTAATTGATTAATAAAAATTATAACAGTATCAGTTTTGGAACAAGCACCAGCTAATTTTCGGAGGGCTTGACTCATTAAACGAGCTTGTACACCAACATGTGAATCACCAATATCACCTTCAATTTCAGCTCTGGGTATTAAAGCCGCCACTGAGTCAATGACAATAATATCAACAGCACTACTTCTGACCAATTGATCAGCAATTTCAAGGGCTTGTTCTCCCGAATCTGGCTGGCTAATTAATAATTCGTCGGTATTTACTCCAACATGTTTGGCATATTCAGGATCTAAAGCATGTTCAGCATCTATAAAAGCGGCAATTCCACCTTTTTTCTGGGCTTCTGCACAAATATGCATGGCAATAGTAGTCTTTCCTGAAGATTCTGGGCCAAAAATTTCAACGATTCTGCCACGAGGAATTCCGCCAATACCCAAGGCCAAGTCCAAATTCAAAGAACCAGTTGGAATTGATTCAACTTTAATTTTAGGAGCAGCTCCCAACTTCATGATAATTCCTTTGCCATATTCTTTTTCAATTTGCTGAATGGCTAAATCTAAAGCCTTTTGCTTTTCTGGATTAGTTTGCTCTTGGGCATTAGAGGCTATAGTTTTTTTGCTTTTAACTTCTGCTATTTCATTCCCAGCTGAATCATTTGTATTACTACTTTTTTTTGCTTTTGCCATCTTGAATATTAAAATTAAACAATCTAATTAAGCCATTATAAACCGTAAATTAAACTTTAGATTAGAAAACTTAGTCTAAATTTTAAGTACAAATCGTTTTACTTTAATCAACTTGTTAATTCTGCAAAAAGTTCCTGATTTAATTCAAAAAGTTCTTGATTATAATTTTTATTTGAATCATATTTCCAGCCATAAACTTTACAGGCAGCCTCATCTAAAGCCTTATGTAATTTGCTTAATTTACTGGCGGGCTCGCTGAAAAACTCATTATAAAGTTTTGTCATTCCATAATTTTTTTCTTTCATTGTTTTAAGTCTGAATTCATCAAGTTTTTTCATTATTTCCCTGACTGGCTCTTTTAATTTTTCTTTAGCCTCCCACAAAAAAGGAAATGTTTCAAAGCAAGTTGTATTTGTATACCTGATACGGTCTTCTAGCGTTGAACATTGAGCTTTGACCCAATCACGGTGAAGCTTTGAAGTTAAAACACCTAAAATATAATAGTCATCACTGTCAATTACATACACTGAATTATTTATGGCTTGATTTTTACCTTTGAATATTACTGGCACATACCATTTTGAATGATGAGGAATACAAATAAATCCATTTAAAGCCGAAATCTTTTCTAATTTAGTCGTATTACTCAATTGCCAAAAATTAGCCCTCTTTATTTTATCGCTATTGACTTTAAGGTGCATAAAAGGGATTTTATAAATCTTGGCTTGTTCTGATGATAGCCGACCAAAGTCAATTAAATACCTTGATGGTGAAAAATCAACTGAATCAGTCAAAGTATCAGCAGATATCATTGGACGCACAATATTTTTTAACTTGAAGTCTTTTTCTATCCATGAATTATAAGTTGATTCATCAATTGCAAAAATATCAACTGGTGTCGGCTCTACGCCTTTAAAAGATTTGTTTTGATTTTGCTTTAGTCTGTGAGCTTGAGTTACATCAATTTCGCATTTCAGGCTTGAATTGATAAAGCTTACTGGCTTTTCGTCTAGGTAGTTTTGTTTTTGTTGCTCTCTTACCCAATTAACAATACTGACATGAACAGCCGCTTCGCCGCTCCATTCCTGCGTAGAAACCGCATTGTGAATAATTCCACCATTTGCAATTATAAAATCTAAACTTGCCTTTCTGGACTGCCCTTGACTGATTGAATTAGTACCAACCAAACCTATTCTTTCGGCTGTTTTTTGTGTATGGGCTTTTCTAAACCAGTAAGTACAAAGATCTGGCTGTCCAGGTAATTTATCAGGCAAAGATTCAAAATATTTATCTCCATAAACTTGGGAAGCTTTATAATGTCCAAAAAACGGAGGATTCCCAATAATAGCGTTTACTTCAGGCCATTCTGTGAAAAGTGCATCAGCACAAATAATATTTTGATCTAAATTCTCGAGTGGAAGCGGGTTTTCTTCAGTTAATTTTAATTTTTTAATTGCAACCGTTCTTCCAATTTCTAAAGTTAATTTGGCTAATTCCACCGCAAAAGGTTTTATATCAATTCCATAAAAGTTTACTGGTGAAATCAAAGACAGAGAGGCTTGTTCTCCGATTTTTTCAATAATTTCTTTTTCAATTCTTTTAATTTCTTGATAAGCAATATACAAAAAATTCCCTGAACCACAGGCTGGATCAAGCACTTTATAATTTCTCAATTCTTTTAAAAGAGTTTTAAGTTTCTTGGTATTATTGTCAGCCTCTTCAATTCTTTGATCCCAGTAACGAACTATTGTCGGATTAATAATTTTATAAATATCAATATCACTCGTATAATGAACCCCAGCGGAATGTCTTTCTTCTGAATCCATTGTTGATTCAAGGATTGTACCAAATATCGAAGGTTTTACGGCCGTCCAGTCCTGATTACTGGCTTCAAGTAGCGTTTCAATTTCCCATTTAGTCAATTCTATGGCTGATATTTTATTGAATAAGCCACCATTAAAATATTTAACTTCTTTATATCTTCCACCTTTGGCTGGTGTTTTTGAGTTCATTTGTTGAAATAAACCCGAAAGTAGATTATATGAATGAGAGGGGTTTTTCTTAGCTTCTTCTAATAATTCGCCAAAAAAAGAAGTTGGCAATAAATCAATATCTTCCGAAAACATACAAAAAACGCATTGCAAAATAAATCTTCTTGCGTCTTCATCGGTAATTCCATTATATTTTTTTCGCTGTCCAGAAGAGATGGCTTTATATACTTCGGTTACATTGTGAACGGCTTTTTGTGTAATTTCAACAATATTTCGATTGAATCTGGCGGTTTTTCCAAGCATAAAAGCCAAAGCTGGAATCTGTTTATGTAACTCTTCGGTTGGAATTACTTGAATGGGCGAGTCTACTTGAATATTAAAATCATAAATCCAAAACTCATCAAAATTGCACAACATCGCATATTTAGGTTTGGGCGTGCATTTTGTCCAATAAGTTTCTAGCTGATTATAATGATGAACCAAATCAGTATCTCTTTTTTTCATTTCAATCAAGACATTACCCGCAAAAATACAATCCGCAAATCCAGTTTTTCCTTTCTGCGAAGCTTTTCTTAATGGATCTTCAAACTTTGCACCCGCTTCAAGTACTCCGTCATAGCCAAAAGCCTGAAAAAACTTATTCAGAAAAATTTGTGCATTTGCTCTTTCAGTACCATTACAATATTCTTTTGCCCATTTTGAAAATATTTGTAGATTTTGTTTAATTAAGTTTTGGTCCATTTTTCGTTTTATTTAAACAAATAGATTTTCACTCCATATAATTATTTGTTTTGCCAAATCACAGTTATTCAGCTCCGAAATTTCTTCAAGGCAAGTTGGGCTAGTAATATTAATTTCAGTTAGTTTTTCTTCAATAATATCTAAACCAACCAAATTAAGCCCCAGTTCAAGCAATCGAGGTTTTAATTTTTGGCAAATTTCCAAATCTTTAGCGGTTAAATTTGTTTTAGCAATTGAACCACCAGCCGCCATATTTGCCCGATAATCATCTTTTCTGGGTATTCTTAATAAAGCTCCAATCGGTTCTCCTGCTAATAAAAATATTCTTTTATCGCCTTCTGGGGCTTTGGGTAAATATTCTTGTACAATTATGCTTCTGGTTTCTCTTTCGGTTAATAATTCAATTAGAGAGCTTAAATTTTTATCTTCTGCTTTTAAAGCTAAAATCCCCTCACCAGCTTTTCCGCCAATTGGTTTGGCAATCAAAATTCCTTTTTCTAAAACTAGATTTTTAATTGTATTTAGGCTTTGGCTAATATTAGTTTTAGGTATTAATTCTGGGAATTCTAGAGCTAATAGTTTTTCATCACAACTTAATAATGAATTTGGATTATTGATCACTGGAAAGACTGAGAGCCTTAATAATTGACAAGCTCTAATATATTTTTCATCAACTGGCGGGTCTTTTCGCATCCAGATTAAAATTTGCGAGAAGTCCGACTTAAGGCTTAAATTAAACTTTTTACTTTCACCTGAAACTATTAATTTATTGTTCTGAAGGCAAACTAACTTTGTTGAAATAATTAAAGAATTATCTAGCAAGTTAATATCAGCTAATTCAGCTTGCCAGACCGAATGATTTTGTAATAAAGCCGCTTTCATTAAGGCTAAGCTTGAATCATGATTGGGTTTTAGACCATCAAAAGGGTCAATAATAAATATATGTTGCATTCTTTTATAATATCAATATTTTTATTTCTCTTAAATCATTTCCCAAAAAAATTTTTGACTTCTTCTTTGAATTGAAAAAACAGTGAATTATTATCTTCTAAATTTGCATTATCTAAAAAAATTGTCGCTAATTGATTATAATACCAAGCCTGCTCTTGGCGACCTTTACCAAATAATTTCCAAAGTTTCTCTTCGCCAAGTTTTTCTAAGTCCTCTTTCAGACACATCAAATTATGAAACTTATCGGCACAAACAATTAATTTTACTTCTTGAGAGCTATTTTTCAAATTAATTAAAGTTTTATTCTTTCGTTCTTGCCATGGGGCTTTCGGGTCTTCTTCGGAGCAATCTGAAACTAGTTTAGCAATTTTTATGCCAAATTTTTCTTCAATATCTGCAAATTCTAAATAAGTGTCTTCAATTGTATCGTGCAAAATACCAGCAATAATTTGTTCATTAGTTGCACCTACTTTTTGCAATATAAGCCCAACTGCCAAAGGATGACTAATATAAGGTATTTTATTTCCTTTTCTGAATTGACCATTATGTGCAATTGAAGATAATTTTATGGCTTCGTCAATTCTCAAATCCCATTTAAAATTCATTGATTTAATAATAAAAGTTTCAACAAAACAAAAAGAGAGAGGCACTCAATTAAGAATACCCCTCTCTAATTCAATAGTTAATATTTAATACTAAGCGTTTAATAAAATATTAGTCTTTTGAGTGAGCTGCTTTGTATTTAGCAATTCTTTGTGACCAATCTCTATAACCAAATTGATCAAAAGCACCACCATCGTTCCAGTTAGGTAACTTAAAGGTTGAACGAAGAGTTGCAGAGAACCCTGTATTATGTCCATTACCATTAAGAATCATTTGGAAGTCTGGAGTAATGCTGATGTTTTCAGTTACATACTTACGGTAGTAAACTTCCATAATCTGTTCTGGTCTTGCACCAACATAAAGAGCTGGAGAAAAATCAGTAGAAGAAGTTGGAGATTGAGAACCAGTGAAAGCTAAACCAAAAGGTGTTTGATTGTTTCTAGCATTGTTAAACGGATCCATGATTGAATAAGCTAATCCAACTTGGTCTTTGTTGAAATTCCAAACTTCAGGTAAGAAGTGAGTATTTAATACTAAACCAGTTTGAATTACTTGATTAGCTGGTCCATTAACTAAGTAGTTAGACTTAGAATTAGCTGCCCATGCATAATCAGCAAACCAACCAACAGTTCTGTTTTTACCGAAATACTGTTCGATTTTAGACCAAAAGGTTAAACCAAAAGTATCATCAAGGTTATTAGCAAATGTAGCTCCACCATTATAATTTACATGGGTTCCGCTAATACCAGCTGTTAATAAGCCAGTATTGAAGAAATTACCAGGTATATCATAAAGTAAATTAGCAGCTACACTGTGGCTATTGCTATCCCAAACTCTATTGGTTGTAGCACCTTGACCAGCAAAGTAAGCTTGTGGAATATTAGCATTTGTAGTTCCAATATTAAAAGCTGATCCATCAGGATAAGAAGCTTGGAATTTATTAGCTGCAAAAGCATAATCTAAACTTAAAGCTTGGAAGAAACCTGGTAAGGCATTTCCGCACTCATCAGTTCCGCCACCTTTAACATTTCCACATTCATCGACTTTTTCTTTCTCGGAACCATTACCAAGAATATTTAAGCCTAAGTGGAAAGCTTCGGTAGTTCCATCAGAACCGCCAACCATACCATGTAAAAGTCTTTGATTAAGGAAACCATCTAAAGAATCTTCACGCACTAAGCTTTTGTGAAAAGTATTCCAAAGATTTTGTTGTCCTAAATCAGCTACTAAGAAAACATTGTCTAAACCACTGGTTTCATTAGAACAAGGATCTGTTTTGCTGAACTTTAATACTTGAGTATAGTAAGCTTGATCTAAGTAGAGACCCATTCTGGAATCTTGTGTTCTGCCAGAAAATAAACTGTGATTATTTGATAAAGCTGGATTGCTTGAACCAAATAATACATCGTTTAAGTTATTACCTGAAGTATGAAAACCATATGTTCCAGGTCCGCCATTACCACCAGCCATTCTGATATGAGCAATACCTTCACCTAAGTGAGAGTGAGAAGTACCATCAATTAAGTCGGCATCAACTCCAAGTCTGGCTCTGGTTCCCCATTGTCCAGTATTTTGTTGCTCACCAAAGTCAGATTGAAGAATATTGGTAATATCTCCGCTAACTTTGATTCTGTCAGTCCAGCTATTAGTAGTAGTTGCTTCTGAATTCTCAAGAGCGCTTACGCGTCCTTCAAGAGCAGCAACTCTATTACGAATATCAGCTAATTCCTTGGCGTACTCATCGTCTAATCTTTTAACGACAGGTGCATCTTCAGGATTTTTAGCAATATCTACAACTTTTAATACTTCGTATAAAGCTTGAGCTAATTCATAACGAGTAGCTGGCTTATTGCCACGAAATGTATTGTCTGGATATCCTTCAAGGACATCATATTTTTCAACAAGCTCTTTTAAAGCTTTGTAAGCCCAAACATTAGGATCAACATCAACTAATTCGCTGACCCTTGTTACACTGGCTAAAGTAGGAATAGTGGTCATTAAAGCCAAGCCTAAGCATGCAGCCTTAAGAAAACTATTCTTACGTTTGTTTGATTTGAAAATCAACTTATCGAACCTCCGCGAAGTGTTGTTTAGTGGATAAACATCGATATAAAGAAATAACACAATGTTCGTATTTAATCAATAACTTGACTTATTATAAAAAAGAAAATTATTGATTGAAGTCGCACACTGTTTTATTGTTTTATCTTAGTTTACTGTGCTTATAAATTATAAGATTAAGCAAGGGTTTTAAGCCATGAAAAATAAAATTAATTTTCAAAATATTAGTTCCAATCCAGCTTTACTTGTTTGGATTTTGGCTATTATTTTGACTTTTATTTTCGCTCTGACACCGCTTAAAATAATGATTTATCGCCCAATAAACATCAATGAATTTGAATACCTAAAAATAGGTGCTTGCAAAGATATACCTACACAAAAAAAGCTTTTAAATATCAATTTAGCTTCAAAATTTGAGTTAATACAACTTAAGGGCATTGGATCAATTTTAGCGGATCGTATTATACAAAAACGGTTAATTTTAGGTCAATTTAAAAACTTACTGGAACTATCATCAGTAAAGGGTTTAGGCCTTAAAAAAACTAATAAAATTAAGGATCAAATTTGTTTTAAAGAGGAAAAATGCTCAGTATTTTAGTGGAAATGATGTACATAATTAATTTTTATTAATCTTTAATTATTTAACAAAAATAACCTAAGCTTCTTCTAGTTTAATGTGAGTTCGACAGATAAAAAACACAAAAAGCTTCTCAAGAATTCAAGTCTTAGCCCCCTAGGCTTACGCCATTCCCCGAAGGGGACACTCAATAAATCTGTTTGAAAATTTCTGTCTTCA
>CANLFK010000063.1 GCA_947489925.1 Candidatus Caenarcanales bacterium | reverse complement strand
TAGAGTAATCAATCATAATTAAAATTAAATTATCTAAAAATTTAAGCTAAAAATTTGATTTTAATTACATAATTTTCAATTTAACTAAAATAATGAGCCAAGATTTGAGATTGCATAAAATTGTTTTAAGTAATTTTCGGAATTATACAGAATACGAAATCGACTTTCAAAAACAATATATTTTTATTATTGGCTCGAATGCAAGCGGAAAAAGCAATTTACTGGAAGCAATTGAATATATTTCGGTTGGCGGAGAAGTTAGCCGTGAAAGCGAAAAGCAAATTCTGTCCAAAAATTCCACCCAAGATTTTTTCTCGATTAAAGCAGTTTATGAATTATTTGGCAGACAATTTCAGCTGGAAGCAAATATTGGACAAAAACAAAAAAATATAAAAGTAAATGGCATTAAATATCGTTCTATCAATCAAATCGAAGATTCAATCAAGGCTATTATTTTTAAATCTTATGAAAGCCTTGAAATGATTAGGGGAAACCCTTTGAGCCGCCGAAATTGGCTAAATATGACTTTGAGTTTAATTAGTAAATCTTATACCGAAGCTCTGAAGAGATATGAAAGATTAATTGAACAAAGAAATAATTTATTCAAAAACACCCTTGAAAACGGTGAAAATCTAAATAAAATCGAAGCCGAATTAGATATTTGGGAAATTGAAATCAGTAAATATGGTAACTTTATCCAAAAAACAAGACAAAACTTTTTTAATGCTATTAATGCAGACTTTCAGCACTTTTATCGTCAAATATCTGATTTAAGCCAAGAAAATACTAATTTAACTTATTTACCCAATCCACCATCAGAAGCTGGAATTTTAGATGAAAATGCTTTTTATGAAAAGTTAAAAGACCGTCGCAAACTTGATTTTTACCGAGGACAAACTTCAGTCGGCCCACATAGAGACGATTTCTTAATTTCAATTGATAATCAAGAAGCCAGACATTTTTCTAGTCAAGGGCAACAAAGGACTTCTGCTTTAAGCTTAAAATTAATTCAATTACATAAATGGCAAGACAAATTAGAGTTTTCCCCAATTTTATTATTAGACGATGTTTGTGCTGAACTCGACTTATCTCGGCAAAAAGCTTTATTTAATTCTCTACCACTAAGGTCTCAGGTTTTTATTACTACTACTCATTTAAATAGCTTACCAATTGTGCCAAATAATTCATATCAAATCATTAATTTAAAATAAAATATAAAAATATAACTTAAAGCTTGGTTATTTAGCAAAAGTTTTTTATAATGTTATTTAGAGTAGCTCATAATTGTATATTTTTTATACTTGTAAGAGATATTTGAATTTAGTAAATAAGACTCAAAAATGCAAAAGGAGAGTGTAGATATGAATAGAATCGAAATACAAGGCTCAAACCTCGTCGTAACTCAATCAATTCAGGGATATATTAATCGTAAATTGCAAAAAGCTGTAAAGCATTCATCAGAATATATATTGTCTATTAAGGCAAATTTAACCTGTGAAAGGGATTCTCAAATGATTGAGCTAATTATTTTCTTGCATGGTGGAAAAACTCTCCGTAATGCTACTCGTACCGAGGATATGTATGCCAGTATCGATATAGCCTGTGGTAGCATTGAAAGACAATTAAAGAAAATCAAACAAAGAAAACTTGATGTTGTAAGATACAGATCTATTGAAGAAAAATTAAATGAAAACCCCAGTTTTATTTCGGCAATAGCTGTTTAATTCACAAAACTTAAATTAATTTCAATTAAACTTAAATCCCCCTTGGTTCTAAAGCTGAGAGGGATTTTTTATTATTTCGGTTTGAAATATTGTATTATCAAAATTATCTTTAATAAAAAACTTGATAGACATCCAAGCTTGCTGGCAATTGGCCAATTTAAACTAATAGCAGAAATTAAGTCTAAAATATTAATGGAAAAGCCTAAAATTAAAAATCCCAAACTTATACTTTTAGCTTTTTTTTGATTGTTTAAATGATTTTTGATAATTTGTGGAATTAAATAAAATACAAAACCAATATTTGCGATAAAACCTAAAATTATAGGCAAAAACTTAGGCGTCAATTGTCTTTGGCTTAAATGAAAAAAACTGCTTAACAAAATTATTAAAGTAAAAATTAAACTAAAATCAAAAAGTTTATTGAGCCTAGAATTAAATTTATAATAATGTTTAAGCTGAAAATGCTGAATAAGCAAACAAGTTAAACCAATTAAACTAACTGTCTTATATTGCCAAGGCATATTCTGGTAAAAAGCAAAAAGCAAATCTGCTAAATAACTAAAAAACAAAAGAAAATGAAAGCCCAAACTCAAATTATGTAATTCTTTATGCTTCCAATTATGAAAAATCTGTGGCCATAAAAAAATTAAATATAAAATAAATGAGGCGTTTAAACTTATTTGACTAATTTCCATTAAATAAATATACAAATAAATATTTTAATTTTGTGCCGCAAAAGCAGGAGCAATTCCAGCAAGTCTTCTTTTTATATATTCTTGAGCTGCTGGATAAGAGCGACGAAATAAACCAATCGGAATTAATTTTTTAAATAAAATTTCAGTTAAGTTTTCAACATTAATTTCTACATTTAAATAATAACTGTCTAATCCAATACCAATTAAGTTTGCATATTGCCCTTGCAGCGGGATTAAATTAGTAGAAAATTCATTTTTTATTAAAACGGCTCTCGTTCTATTTGGGGAATTATTATGTTGATAAGCCGTATTTCCCATTGAGCGGTCAAGCATTCCTAGTAAATTCCTTTTGGCAATCGGTAAAAGTGAGCTTTTTGGATTTAAATTTCCTTTCTGCTTGGCTAAATCAATTATCTGGACTGGAGGAATTAAAACGCCAATGGCTATTTCTGGGTTTAAACGCAAACTGGCAAAATGCAAAATCGCATGAAAAGTCTCATGAATCCAAACTTTAACTACTTGCTCACAATTATATTCTTTAAAATAATTTCCCGAAAATCTCATACTCCAATCATCTGAATGAAAGGTTGCCACAAATCGAATTCGGTCATATGTAATTTCGGTAATTGGTAAAGGCACTAAGCTCGGAAATAAAATTAAATGTAAATCTTGCAAAAAATTAATGCGAGCTTCTTTTTGCATATAAGCCCATTCAGTCCTGTTTCTACTAAAAAGCTGATTTGCTTCCTGAAAAACAGTCGGCTTAAAAGTTTGTGAAAAAAAGCTATTGTAAACCTCAGCAGAAAGAGGCTGTAACTCATCTGGTATTGGTTTGCCCTGCTGAATATACAAAACTTAGTCTCCTTTATTTAAAGATAACAAATTGTCGATGAATTAATTAGCTGAAATAAAGATAAAGACCTTGACTGAGAGGCATATATTTGATTAGATTTGAATTTTTCATTTTCATCAATTGGCTCTTCTTCGTCAGTATTTAATAAAAGTTGCCAGCCACGCCCAAAATTCAAGTCTGGTAATTTAAAATCTACTTTAAAATCTGATGAATTGGTGATAAGAAGTAAAGAATTTCCTTTTATTAATAATCCTTTTTCATCAGTTTCATGCATAACCGAACCATTTAAAAACATACCAATTATTTTAATAAAAGAAGCTTCCCAATCATAAGACTGCATTTCTTCACCAGCTGAATTAAACCAAATAATATCTTTTCTTTCGATTTTACGAATAGCTTTATTATTAAAGAATTTCCTTCTTTGCAAAACTGGATTAGCCTTGCGGATTTGAATTAATTGCTTTGTAAATTCCAAAAATTCTTGATCTAAATCATCCCAATTATACCAATTTAAGTCATTATCTTGGCAATAAGCATTATTATTACCTCTCTGAGAGCGACTAATTTCATCGCCACCAGCCAGCATTGGCACTCCGAGTGATAAAAATAAAGTAGCCATCAAGTTTTTCTTTTGTTTTTTTCTTAATTTTAAAATATTTTCATCTTCAGTTTTGCCTTCAGCACCGCAATTCCAGCTATGATTATTATTATCCCCGTCTCGATTATCTTCCATATTATCCAGATTATGTTTTTTATCATAACTAACTAAATCCGCTAAAGTAAAACCATCATGAGAGGTAATAAAATTAATGCTTGAATACGGGCTTTTGCCTTGATCGGAGTATAAATCACTACTTCCCGCAATTCGCAAAGCAAATTCATTTAATTGATTATCTTCACCTTTCCAGTAACTGCGAGTATTATCACGATATTTACCATTCCATTCAGCCCATAAAACAGGAAAATTACCAACCTGATAGCCACCTTCACCCATATCCCAAGGCTCAGCAATTAATTTGACCTGCGAAATAATCGGATCTTGGTGAATAATATCGAAAAAAGCACCTAATTTATCAACTGCATGAAACTCACGAGCCAAAGCACTAGCCAAGTCAAATCTAAAACCATCAACATGCATTTCAGTAATCCAATAACGCAAACTATCCATAATTAATTGCAAAACTCTCGGATGCAACATATTTAGCGTATTTCCACAGCCCGTAAAATCTTGATAATGCCTAAAATTATCTTTCTGTAGGCGATAATAAGCTAAATTATCAATTCCTCTAAAAGATAAAGTTGGACCAATTTCATGCCCTTCAGCCGTATGATTATAAACTACATCTAAAATTACTTCTATTCCAGCGGCATGCAAAGCCCTAACCATCATTTTAAATTCAGTTACATGCTGTGTTGGCCCTGTATTTGACAAGCCATATCTAATATCTGGTGCAAAAAAACCAAGTGTATTATAACCCCAATAATTACATAAGTTTTTATCAGTCAAAAACCTTTCTGGAACATGAAAATGAATTGGTAATAATTCAATAGCGGTAATGCCCAAATCCTTTAAATAATCAATCATTGGTTCTGAAGCCAAACCCAAATAAGTTCCTCTCAAATGCTCTGGAATATCTGGATGCTTAAAGGTAAGGTTTTTTAAATGAGCTTCATAAATAATAGTTTTTGGCCAAGGCGTTTTGGGTGGTTTATCATTTCCCCAAGTAAAAGCATTATCAATTACTGCACACAAAGGAGCATACGGAGCACTGTCTCGATTATCAAAACTTAAATCATTTTCATTATTATTATAACCATATAAAGAATCGTCCCACTGAACGCTACGAACAATTGCTTTGGCATATGGATCAATAACAATTTTATTTGGATTAAAACGCAAACCCCGCTCTGGATTATATGGTCCATAAACTCGATAAGCATAAATTTGCCCAGGTTTAATATCTGGTAAATAACAATGCCAAACCTGATCACTGTATTCGGGCATTAAAATTCGGGCATATTCTTTAATTGAGTATTTTGATTCGAATAAACAAAGTTCAACTTGTGTTGCATTCTCCGAAAAAAGTGAAAAATTGACTCCTAAGCCGTCCCAAGTCGCTCCTAATGGATAAGGATTACCCGGATAAATACGCATTTTATTCATTATTTCTGCCCTTAACTAATACTTTAAATAAATCTTGAACTTTTTCTTGTTTTAAATAATCAGACAATTTGTATTTCAACCTTTTTCGCCAATTATTATATTGTGGATAAATAGTGCCTGGTAAATTGATTTGTTCGGTTTGTCCAATTAAATCTTCCACTTGAACATTCATTAATAAACAATTGCTGACAGACATATACTCAGATACTTTGACAAATAATTCTTCCACAAATTCATCGGTTTGATTGTCAATTAAGTTTTCGGGTAAATTTAAAGCTTTTAAAAGATTAATTTTAGTTACTTTATGCTGATAAACAGTGTTTTCATATTTTTCGGGACTGGCAAATAAATTTAAATCTTTTTGTAATTTAAGGCCGTGATCAAGCCAAAAACCCTTTAAAGTCGCTAAATCATGTGTTGCAAAAGTAATTAAAGCCAAAGAGTCAAAATCAGTTGGTTTTTTAAAATAATTATCTAAGCACTTTTCAAAACAAAAAACCTTATAAGACAAAATATTATTTTCTTTCATGGTTTCTCTTATGCCATCTGGAACAACACCTAAATCTTCTCCGATAATTATACATTTAGCTTTATGACTTTCCAGAGCCAAAATTGCTAGTAAATCTTCAAAAGGATAATTTAAATAAGATCCCGCTTCCGACTTATTTGGTATACAAAAAACTTGCTTAAGACCAACAAAATGATCTATCCGCAAAGCTCCAGCATATTGCAAATTAGCACGCAATAAATTAATAAAAGGTTTATAAGCTAAGTTTTTTAAAACAATTGGATCATATGCCGCCAAACCCCAATTTTGCCCTTGCAAGCTAAAATCATCAGGTGGAGCACCTAAATTAATTTCGGGTAAATAAGTAGCTTGATCTAATTCTGTATTTGGCCAAGTTTCTGCTCCAGAATGAGAAGTGCCAATTGCTAAATCCCAATATAAACCAATTTCCATATCTTCACATAATTCTTTAATCTCTTGCATTTGCTGATTAAATAAAAATTGTGTATATGACCAAAATAAAATGCTTTTTTGTAGCTTTGTTTCAGCCAAAATCTTTTTGGTATTTTCAGATTTATAATATTTATATTCAATTGGCCAATGCTCCAAATCTTGCCAACCCCAAGCATTAAAATATTCTTGTAAAGCACAAAAAGAAGCAAATTTTGCTAAATGATCATTTTTTTCAGCATTTTCAGTCTTAATAAAATTTTGAAACTTTAAGCCTTTTTCGGTTTCTTGCAAATAATCATTTTGGTAAAAATTTTCAAATAATCCTTTGAGAGCTTTTAATTTATTTTCATAAACTTTTTCATAATTTATAAATTCAGAATTATCAGTTTGATTAAACTCCAAACCAGAGAGCGGTAAATCTAAATATAAAAAACTATAAAATTCTCGAGAAGAAGGCGAATAAGGACTACCTTCATTAGAAGGCAAAGCATGAAAAGGATTTAAACCAATAAAATCTATTCCAGAGTTTTTTAATATAGGAATTAAAACCTTTAACTCAGCTAAGCTTCCAATGCCAAAATCAAATTCAGACTCTGAACGCAAAGAATAAACTTGCAAACTAATTCCCAAAAACTTTTTATGATCGATTTTGCTTGGTAAATAGCATTTTTCAGGTGCAATAATTATGCTTTGCTTGGCTTTTGGAAAGTCTAATAAACAAAATTCATGATAGCCATAATCAAGCTCAATTTTTAAATTTAAATTGCATTTTCCTTGTGAATCGGGCTCGCAAACACCATTATAAATTTTATTGTTTTCGGTTTTTAATTGCCAATTACAGCTCGAAGATAAATTCTCAATTAAAATATTCAGCTCTAATTCAGGTTGATCATTAGTCTTTCGTATAATCTGACAGCTATTAAGCACTGGAAAGTTACCTATAGCTTCACAATTCATTATCAATATAATACTCCTCAGGAATTCCGTAGAAAGCTAATAAATTTCCATATTATTAAAAGTTCTCAGCCATTAATGAATATACCCTTATTTTAAGCTCTCTTTCATTTTATGAATCGAAAATTTTGTGAGCTTCGAATTTATCAGAATTTTTAGTCTGCATTTGAGGTTTGCAAAACAATGCGTATTTGAAATTTAACTTCTTTATTTGTATTTTCAATTTCCATTTTTCTTTTGTTTAATTCAGTTTTTATAATTCAATAGTCGTCAATTTATCAAACTTTGTTCCGCTGTAAAATCAAAGTTAATTTCGGATTTGCCCCTGACCTAAAATTAAATATTTGTAAGTAGTTAATTCTGTTAAGCCAATTGGACCACGATTTGACAAAATATTTTTGCTTCGGTTTCATTTTCAGTAATAATGGCTTTATGATCTATTTAACGCCATTTAGAAAATTCATATAATCTTCAGGAGTTATAATATATAAAGAATTCTCGAAAACATTTATATCTTCTTGTTTAATGCTTGCTAAAGCCGCTTCATAAGATCTTTGAGAAATTTCTCCTTTCATGGTTGGCATTATTGCCCACTGTTGAATTAACTCATCATTAATTTCAGTATTAGGAACTAACTTAGATAAAACAACTCTTGCATCCTCAGAACCATCTATAACTCTTTGAGCCAAAAATCTAATAGTAACATGATTGCAAAATTCAGTTTTAGGTGGCTTGCCATCGAACTTTTCTTGATCGTATATTTGACCTGCTTTTATGCCTTTCCTTAATTCAATTAATTGTGCCAGTGTTAAATCTCCTGGACTTACATTCAACTGAGCCGCTCTATATTTGGTTGCAAAAGTCGCTGGAAGACTTAAACCAGGTATAGGTTTGTTTGTTTGTTGTAATACTGGAAATCTAGCTGTATTTTCTATATCCCATTCTAATGAAGGCTTGCCATTATAGTTAGTCGCAAAAGTGGCTGGAGGGTCGTTTAATCTAGGTCTTTCTGCTGTTTTTGATGCTTGAGATCTAGTTGTATTTTTTCCTGATGCTTCTTCTGAGGTTCTCTGAACGGGAAGACTATAATTATTTACCCGTGTCGGTGGTACTTTTATCATATGTGTTTTTATAAAGGTTTTATTATTTACTATACATATTATTGTGGCGATTTTTATTAAAAATGTCAATAAATTAATAAAAGCATGAATCGTGCAGGGTATTTTTTCAGACAGCTTTTGTTAAAATAAACGATTAAAAGCTGGATTTGTCGGAAGTAATTTTATTTTTAATATCCGCTGTAAAATCAAAGTTAATTTCGGATTTGCCCCTGACCTAAAATTAAATATTTGTAAGTAGTCAATTCTGTTAAGCCAATTGGACCACGAGCATGCAATTTTTGGGTACTTATGCCAATTTCAGCACCAAAGCCAAATTCTTCACCATCTGTAAAACGAGTAGACGCATTAACATAAATACAAGCTGAATCAATGATTTGACAAAATATTTTTGCTTCGGTTTCATTTTCGGTAATAATGGCTTCTGAATGACCAGTACTATATTTATTAATATGCTCAGTGGCTTCTTCTAATGAATTAACTGACTTAATCGCTAAAATTAAATCTAAATATTCGGTTTCCCAGTCTAATTCGGTGGCTAATTCAAAATTTGTATTTAAATTGCAAAGTTCTTGATCAGCTTTAATAATAACTTTATGGTCTAGCAAAGGCTGAAATAAAGTTTGAATTGTATTTTTATCCAGTAAATTTTTATGAATTAAAACTGTTTCAACTGAATTGCAAACCGAAGGTCTTTGAGTTTTAGCATTGAATATAATTTGTTGAGCTTTTTGTAAATCAGCTTTGTCTGAAATATAAATATGACATAAACCTCCACCCGCTCCCAAAACTGAAGCCACCGCATATTTTTTTACAAATTCTTTTAGTTTTTCGCCACCACGAGGAATAATTAAATCTATATTTTTATTACTAATTAATTCAATTGATTGTTTTTCATCTAAAGTATTAAAAAAACCAAAACATTCTAATAAATTATATTTTTCTAAAACTATTTTTATATATTTAGTTAAAGCTATATTTGTATTTTCAGTTTGCCTGCTACCCTTTAAAATGGCGGCATTACCAGTTTTGATTACTAAGCCAATGGTGTCAGTGGTTACATTTGGTCTGGCTTCATAAACTATTAATAAAAGCCCAATTGGTACTCTTATTTTTTGTATTAGCATTCCACTTTTATGAGTCCAAGTTTTATTTTCAATATTTAAAGGATCGGGTAATTTAGCTATTTTGTATAAGCTTTCAACCATAGAGTTTAAACGGCTCTCATTCAGGCTTAATCTGTCTAATAAAGTATTGGTTAATTTATTTTGTTTACCAATATTAATATCTTTTTGATTAGCTTCAAGAATATAATTTATATTATTTTTTATTAAATCTGCTATTTCAATAATAATTTGATTCCGTTTTTCATTAGACAAGCAAGCTAATTTTGGCCAAGCTTTTTTGATATTATTTAAATTAATTTCGGTCAGCATTTTAATAAAAAAGTATAAAAACTAATAGTGATTTTTAATTATATATTATAATTTGTGGATAGACAGTAAGGAATTCAATAATGACAATTTTAATAACTGGTGGTTGCGGTTATATTGGTAGTCATTTGGTTAAACAATTAAGTGAAAAAAAAGAAGATTTAATAGTTTTAGATAATTTGACAACTGGCTTCCTCGAAAACTTACTTTATAATGAAACAATAATAAAAGCTGATTTAAATAATACCGAAGCTTTAGACAATTTATTTGAAACTTATAAAATTGATTCAGTTATTCATTTTGCCGCTTCTATTATTGTTTCTGAATCAATGGCTAATCCGTTAAAATACTATTTAAATAATACTTCTAATACTTTAAATCTTTTAAATACTTGTATTAAACATAAAGTTAAAAATTTTATTTTTTCAAGTACCGCCGCTGTTTATAGTCCAACTGATTCGGGTATTGCAGACGAAAATTCATTTACTAATCCAGTTAGTCCATATGGAAAATCAAAATTATTAAGTGAAATTATTATCAAAGACTTAGCCGAAGCTTATAATTTTAATTATGCAATTTTACGCTACTTTAATGTTGCTGGAGCTGACCCATCGGGAAGAATTGGACAAAGACTTGATAATGCGACACATTTAATTAAAATAGCTTGTGAAGTGGCTTTGGGGAAAAGAGAGTATATAGAAATATTTGGTATAGATTATAATACACCCGACAAAACCTGCCAAAGAGACTTTATTCATGTGGAAGATTTGGCAAATGCTCATACTTATTGTTTAGATTATTTAAAGAGCAAAAATCAATCAATAATAGTCAATGTCGGTTATGGAAAGGCTTATAGTGTTAAGCAAGTATTAGAAACTATAGAAAAAGTTAGTGGGAAAAAATTAAATATTAAAATTTCTGACAGAAGAGAAGGAGATTTAGAAGTATTAATTGCTAATAATAATAAACTTAAAAATCAGCTAGGCTGGAAGCCAAAATACGATAATCTCGAAAAAATTATTATTGATAGCTTGAACTGGGAAAAAAAGCTTTCGGGTAAAACTATTTATTAAATATTCCCATACAAAAAATTCAAAATTCTCCAGATTGTTTATTTTTGTACCGTCGTGTGGCTTTTTACTATAAAATATATTGAAGTCTTTTAGAAAATCATCGTGAAAAAAATCCTTCAGCCCTTAACTGCTAATCAGTCTTTAAAAGGTGAATGCCAAGTTCCGCCCGATAAATCAATTGCTCAAAGATCAGTTATATTGGCTGGTATTGCTGAAGGTGAAAGTATTATTACAAATTTCCCCGTCGCTGGAGACCCGCAAAGTACTTTGGGTATTATGGAAAAGCTCGGTCTTGAAGTTAAGAGAGAGCAAAATATTTTAAGAATTAAAGGGTCTGGAATTTATGGTTTAAAAGAGCCAAGTCAAATCTTAGATTGTGGAAACTCGGGTACTGGCTTTAGATTAATAATGGGTTTATTGGCTGGACATCCAGCTGGCTTTTTTTCAGTTTTAAGTGGTGATCAATCATTAAGCAAAAGACCCATGAAAAGAGTAACTGAACCTTTGAAAAGTTTGGGGGCTGAAATCTGGGGAAGGGAAAATGCAAGCAAAGCACCAATTTGTTTAATCGGAAAATCTTTAAATGGTGGTTTTATTCAAACAAAAGTAGTTAGCGCTCAATTAAAATCTGCTTTATTATTAGCTGGCTTAAATGCTCAAAAACCTCTTACCATCAAAGAAACAACCGCTTCTCGTAATCATACTGAAATTATGTTGCAAAGCTTTGGAGCTAAGTTTAAACAAATTGATGAATTAACCTCTCAAATAGAACCAAGTAGCCTAATATCAACCGAAATAA
>CANLFK010000062.1 GCA_947489925.1 Candidatus Caenarcanales bacterium | reverse complement strand
ACCTGTTTTTAAGCCGTCTTCAATCAAATTTAATTTTGTGATTACTTGCAATAAATAATTTAACTTTATATTTTTTAATTTTATTAAGTCTTGTTTGATTTTATAAGGATTTTTATTGGTTAATTTGGTAATTTCGCTTTCGCCAAGTCCTTGTGCTTTCAGGTCTTTTAAAATTGTATAATTCCGAAAAACTGTTTGTAATCCAGCAATAATTGGTAGCGGGCTTTGAAAATAAGCAATTTTTTTGAATTTATTAATAAAGTCTGTAATTTGCCCCAAAAGTAAATTGTCGCTCAAATCAAATAAATCAAAATGATTTTGGCATAAATCTTCAATATCTGACTTTTTAATGGCTTTTCCAGCTGTATAACAAAATAATTTGTCTAATTCAGATGCAATGGAAGCCGTATCGCTAGTATAAAATTCAACTAATCTTTGTATGGCATTGGTTTCAATATTTATTTCCTTTTCGACGGCCAATTCTTTTGTCCATTTACAAATATCTTGCAATTTCCAAGGACTAAATAATTCAATTTCAATACTTTCTTTGGCGGCTTTTTCAAGGAATTTATAAGCTTTTAGTCTTTTGTCCATTTTTCCAGAGGCAAATATTACTAAGCGTACAAAGTCTGGCAAATCTTCTTTTTCTAGCAAACTAATTAATTCATTTATTTTATTTGTGGAAAAATCATGCCAATTTAGTAAAATTAGTTTTTCATCAGCAAAAAAAGAAATTTCCCAAATTGTGGATTGAAAATCATCGTTTTCGCCCATTTTTTTTAAAGGCAAATGCGAAAATTTTTGCAATAAAGCTTTCAAAGCCAAATTTAATCTAAAATGGTCTTCACCAAATAAAAAATAAATATTGGTTGCTTTTGTCTTTTGCTTTTTATCACTCATAATTTATTTATTTTAATATGTTTTCTAAATCTTCCGAACTATTTGATCAAGCCAAAAAACTTTTTCCGGGTGGCGTAAATTCTCCAGTACGGGCTTTTAAAGCGGTTAATTGCGATCCAGTTTTTATCGAATCAGCTCAAGGTGCTTATTTGCATGATGCTGATAATAATGAATATATTGACTATGTTGGATCTTGGGGGCCAATGATTGCTGGACATGGACATCCGTCTATTATTCAGGCTTTATATGAAACAATGCAAAAAGGACTTAGTTTTGGAGCTTGCCATGAAGGAGAAATAAAATTAGCTCAAGAAGTCATGAAATTAATGCCTAATTTTGAAACAATTAGATTTGTTAATTCTGGCACAGAAGCTTGTATGGCTGTTATTAGATTAGCCAGAGCTTTTACGGAAAGACCTAAAATTTTAAAGTTTGCTGGTTGTTATCATGGTCATGCCGATTCATTTTTGGTGCAAGGTGGTTCTGGAATTGCAACTTTGGGTTTACCAGACAGTCCCGGTGTTTTACCAGAATTGGCTAATCAAACTTTGACCGCTGAATTCAATGATTTAAAAGGTGTGGCTGATATTTTTGAGAAATATAAAAATCAAATTGCCGCTATTATTGTTGAACCAGTGGTCGGAAATGCTGGTTGTTTATTGCCACAAACAGGTTTTTTATCTGGTTTAAGACAAATTTGTGATGAAAATAATAGTTTATTAATTTTTGATGAAGTGATGACTGGCTTTCGGGTGGCAAAAGGCGGGGCTCAATCCTTGTTTAATGTCAAACCAGACTTAATAACTTTGGGTAAGATTTTGGGTGGTGGCTTGCCAGTTGGGGCATATGGTGGACGAGCAGATATTATGCAAATGATTGCACCTAGCGGGTCTGTTTATCAGGCAGGTACTTTATCTGGTAATCCTTTGGGAATGGCGGCTGGTTATGCAAATTTACAATTAATTCAGGCTCAAGGTTTTTATGAAAAATTAGAAATGGCTGGGCGATTTTTGGAAGAAGGATTAAAAGAAGCCGCTTATAAAGCCAGAACTAATATTGTTGTAAATAGATGCGGATCAATGATTTCAGTGTTCTTTAGCAATTTGCCACAAATTAATAATTATACGGAAGCCAAAAGCTCTGATACTCGTCAATTTGCCAACTTTTTCCAGAATATGTTAGCTGATGGAATTTATTTGCCACCTAGCCAGTTTGAAACTTGGTTTTTCTCATCAGCTCATACCGAAAGAGACTTAAACAAAACTATAAAAGTTGCTTATCAATCATTTTTCCGCCGTTAAATTAATATTTTTTCAGGACTAATTCCAATTTCGCAAATTCAAAAATAAGATATACTCCATATTTTAGAAGCTGACCTTTTCGGTTATAACTTCTTCCGTCCCTTATACTCGTTGGACTCTGTCGAAATAAGGTTTTTTTTGTAATTCATCTAAGCTTTCTGCCTGAGAATGAACACCCGTTAGTCCAGAAATATAACCAACAAACAACCCTGTATCTTTGCACTTTTCGATAATAGTAGTAAAAGTTTTCATAATAAAAATTATACCTCTCTTTATGCCAGTTTATTTGCCCAACTTATTCAAACTCACAACTACTTCTTTATACTCTCTTCTCTTTTGCCAGTCTGGGTCTTTTTGATTGCATATTACTAAAAGTTCTTGTACCTTGTCTTTTTGCTTTTGTTCAGCGTAAATCCATAACAAATAAATAAAACCTTCCGCTTCGTTTGGGTGTAATTCTGTATATTTTTTCGCCCATTTTTCCGCTTCAGGATAGTTTTTTAAACGGATATAAGTTTCTGATAATAATTTATGAATTTCTTGATTTTTATCTGAATGTTCTCGTTTTTCAAGGTCTGGTTCTAGTTTTTGCAAAAGGTCTAAAGCTATTTCTAAAATTAATTCATACTCTCTTTTTAAAAGTAATAAACAATGACACTTATAAATTAAAATCCAATCATTATTTGGTTCTGAAACTAATAATTCATTACATAAACTTAAAGCTTCTTCTACTTGTAAAGTATTAATTTCTTCAAGACAAAACTGTAAATTTAGTAGGCAACCTATTTTATCTTCATTTTTTTCAGCTAATTCAATCGATTTTTCATAGTTTTTAATTGCTAAAGTATAATTTCTCAGTTCATCATGACAGCTTGCAATCACAGAATAACAATAACTTTCATCAGTTTCAAAACCAAGAGCTAAAGCTTTTTCAAAATCTTCAATAGCTTGTTTATATTGCTTTAATTCAAATTGACAGCCCCCTCGATTGAGATAAGTTTGCCCGCATTGATATTGATTATCTAATTCAATTGCTTTGTTAAGGTCTTCAATAGCTTCTGTGTATTGCTTTAATTCAAATTGACATTGAGATCTAGTAAAATAAGCATCCGCCCATTGATTATCCAATTCAATTGTTTTATTGAGGTCTGCAATTGCTTCTTCATATTGATTTAAATTTAATTTACATTTGCTCCGTAAAAAGTAATATTTTGATATATCTTTTAACTCAATGACTAAATCAAGATAATTTATAGCTTTTTCATATTCTTTTAAATTAAAATACACTGAACTAAGACCATAATAATTTTCTGGCTCTGGTTGAGGAAAAAGTTCTTTCGCTTTTGTAAAATAAAATAAAGCTTCATTTAGTTTTTCAGTTGATTGAGTCAGAGAATTATTAATTATGTTTAAACCTTTTAAATGATAAGCATCGGGATTATTCGGATTTAACTCAAGACATTTATCCAGAGCTTCCATTGATTTTTCATATTCATTTAATTTTTGTAAAGCAGAAGCCTTTTGATAGTACGAATTAGAAAGAGTTTCTTTTAATTTATCGTTTTGATCTACTTTATCTATTAATAATTCAATTGATTTATCGAAGCTTTCAAGTGCTTCCGTATATTGATTAAGTCTTTTTTTATAACAACCAAGATTATGATAATCAAAACTATCGGTATTACTTCCATTAAGTTCTATAGCTTTTTTTAAATCTTTTAATGCTTCTTCATTCTTTCCTAATTTGCCTTGGCAATGACTTCTATATCTATAAGCATTAATATCGTTTTCGTCTAGCTTAATAGCTTTGTCAAAATCTTTTATAGCTTCCTCATACTTGCTTAATTGATAATTGCAATATCCTCGATTAACATAAGCAGAACAATCATTTTCATCTAATTCAATTGTTTTATTAAAGTCTTTTAAAGCTTCTTCAAATCTATTTAAGTCAGCTTTACAACAACCTCTATTACGATAGCTATATGAATAATTTTCATCTAGTTCAATAGCTTTATTAAAATCTTCTATTCCTTGCTCATACTGTTTTAACTTAAATTTGCAATGTCCTCGGTTAGCATAAGCAAAACGATCATTTTTATTTAATTGAATTGCTTTATTGTAATCCTCGATTGCTTCCTCGTACCGAGCTAATTCTAATTTGCAAAATCCTCTCTGCTCATAATTGTAAAAATCATTTTCATCCAATTGAATAGCTTTATTAAAATCTTCTATTCCTTGCTCATAGCGTTTCAACTTAGACTTGCAATATCCTCTATTACTATAAGCCAAATAATTATTCTTATCTAATTCAATTGCTTTATTATAATCCTCAATTGCCTCTTCATATCTCTTTAGCTCAAGTTTACAATCTCCCATATTACGATAGCTATAAGAATCGTTTTTATCCAATTCAATTGCTTTACTGAAGTCTTCAATTGCCTCTTCATATCTTTTTAGCTCAAGTTTACAATCTCCTAGCATAGAATATGCAGTAGTAATAGTTTTATTAAAATCAAGCTGAATTACTTTATTATAATCTTCTATTGATTTTTCATATCTTTTTAGTTGAAATTTACAATACCCTCTATATCTATAACTATGTAAATCATTATTATCAAGTTCAATTGCTTTGTTATAATAGTTTACTGCTTCTTCATACTCTTTTAATTTCAGTTTGCAGTAACCTATATTGGCATAACCTTTAAATACCGACAGTTCAGTTTTATTACTCAGTTCGAGAGCATAATAATAATCTTCTAAAGCTTCTTCATATCGTTTTAATGAGGATTTGCAATAACCGCTTAGTCTATAAATTTCACTATTATCCCCACCAAGTTTAATTGCTTTATCATAGTTCTCAATAGCCTCTTCATATCTTTCTAATTTACGATTGCATTCAGCCAGCCCATTATAAGCAATTAAAACAAATTCATCATTATCATCCAATTCAATTGCTTTACTGAAGTCTTCAATAGCCTCTTCATATCTTTTTAGCTCAAGTTTACAATACCCTTTTAATGTATAAACTCCAGATTTATTAAGCTTGGCTACTTGATTCAAGCTGTTGATTGCCTCTTGAAGCTTCTTAAGTTGAATATAATTCAAAGCTTTATTAAAATATAATTTATCAAGTAGTTTTTTGGATTCTTGACTTAAAAATAAATTTAAAATACCTTTATTCTCTAGTTTAATTGCTTTATCAAAATACTTAATAGCTTCATTATCTTCATTAAGTTTTGATTTGCACAATCCCATATAAAGGTAAACTTGAGAATTATTTTTATTAGTTTCAAGTAATTTATTCAAGTAATCAAATGATTCTTCATAGCTACCATTTTCATATTTTTGAATGGCAATTTCTAGGTTTTCGTTTTTATCGCTCATAATAAAATTTATGCCAGTTTATTCGCTTAATTTATCCAAACTCACAATTACTTCTTTGTATTGCCTTCTCTTTTGCCAGTCTGAGTCTTTCTTCTTTTGTTTAGCGTAAATCCATAACAAATAAATAAAACCTTCTGCTTCGTCTGAGTGTAATTTGGTTTAATACTTAATTCGGGTGTGAAAAGCATGGAAAACCCAAAAAATTTTAGTTGAATTATAAAAAAGTGGTTTAAATTGTTTACTTAAAGTTTTTGGTTTTATAAATTATGAAAGGTTTATTAGCCAGTAGTTTTTGTACTTTTGTGTGCGGGAAGCTACTTTTTTATGATTATATTCTAGCCACCGATAAAACTCTCTCTGACCGACTTCTTTCAATGTGTACAATACTCCAATAGTTACTATTTAGCTGACACTTAATTTACTTTGGCTGTCTCTTTCCCATTTTATTGTTAGGTTTTCATCTACAAAAAAATATGCAAAGTATGAGAAAATTATTATCCATGAGTTTTTTTGTTTTTGGTTCTAACTCTCATTAATAAACTAAACTCATGCTTTTTTCAACCTAGCACCATTGGTTAGTATTGCTGCTAAATTACTTTCTTTCATCTTATTGTGTTATCAAGGATTAATCCAGCTATAAAATATCACACTCAATTCGAAAAAGGATAGCGTGCCTCCAGCGACTTTCTACACGATACCAAGATTAAGAAGAATTAAAGATAGTCTTTTAAAGAGATGATTCACCATGTTGGTCAGAGTGTTACATCAGACAGAGATACTAATAGCCGTCCAATTCACTAGACAGCTTCACAGATTGTATATGGGTTTAAACTACAAAATTACAACTATTCAAGAGCTGAAAGAGAGGTATTTTTAATTTTTTAATGTTTAGGAAAAAAATACTAATAGAAAGAATGTTTATCTAATAAGAATAGTTATTTATTACAAATTTTTAGTTGCTCTCGCCCCGCAGTTAAGGCTGGATTTGTTATCTTCAGTAGTTGCTCATAGGTTGTTTTTATTTCAGGTGCAACTATACTAATCTTGTACGCATTAACTCCTAGCGGAAGTGCTACAACACCAGCAACAAAAGATGCAACTGGTAAATAATAGTTAGGCTTTTCTGGTTTACTTTGGGTATCACTTTTAGGCTTCTTTGAGTTGATAAAAACAGCACCGCCTCCTAATCCTAATAAACCTCCAGCCACAAGAGAAGAAATAAACTCTGGAGTACTTAGACTAAAAAGAGAAGCTTGAACTTGTTTCTCTTCTAGCAAAGTTATTGTTGATTCAATTCCTTCCACAGACTTTCCTAAAGCATTACAAGCCGCAGTGTTCTTTTCTTCTAAATTTTTTATTTGTTTTTTTTGAGCTGCAATTTGTTCTTTCAAACTTTTTATTTGTTTTTCTAAACTTTTAATTTGTTCTTTAATCGCAGCTGCCCTTTCTAAATTTGTTTCAGAACTAGCTTCTAATTTTTTTAGTTCACTTTGTAGAGTCTTGAAAACTTGACTTTGTTTTTTTAACTGAATAATTAAATTATCAGGATTTGCAAGATCTACAGGATTTACAGGATTTGGAAGCTTAGCCGTATTTAAACTACTAATCTCAGTCCTTTCATTAGCGAGAAGAACTGAAGTTGTTTTTTTCTCTAAAGCACTAGCTGGATTTAAAGCAATAGCCGCCAGACTTACTCCAGAAAACAATAATACTTTTGGCAATGATACTTTAGACACAGATTTAGATAAATTCAACAATGTGTAAATTATATTAACTTATGTTCGTAAAAAGCTCAAAATTAAATTTTTTTAACTGATATAAATTAAAAAGTCTGGACAATTAAAATAATAAATTAAATTAACAGCTCTCTAAAAGGTCGCTCATAGTTTTTAAATATTTTATTTCCTGAGGTAGTTTGTAAAGTTTATTGTTTAAATCAAAATACAAGTTGCTTTTTCAATGCCGTCTAGCTGCTTGATTTGGCTTAAAATATCTTTAGGAATAGCTTCATCTAAAGAACAAATCATTAAAGCTTCTTCTTTCTCGGATTTACGCCCCAAATTCATGCCGCTAATATTTATGCCATTATTACCCAATAATCCTGAAATTCGAGCAATAGTACCCGGCTTATCTTGGTGCAAAGTTAAAAGCATATATTTAGAAGGTATTGCAAAAAAATTATAATCATTGAGTCTTGTAATGACAGGCAATTTATTATTATGCAAAGTTCCAGCTATCAAAAAGTCTCCTTTATCAGTTTTTAAATGCAAAATCATTTCTTCGGCATAATCACTTTCTTCGCTAGATTTGCTTTCAATAATGTTTAAGCCTTTTTCTTGGGCAATTAATTTGGCATTTACAAAACTAATATTTTCTAACTTATTGCTCAAAAAGCCTTTTGTAACTGCTAAAACTAAAGGTTCAATTTGCTTTTTGGTTAAATTACCTTTTAATTCAATTATTAATTCTATTGGTCTGGCTGAGCCACAAAATTGTTCAATAAATGATCCCAAAATCAAACTCAATTCTAAGCTGGGTTTTAATTCATCAATTAGTAAACCTCTAAAACCGGGTAAATTAACGGCACTACGAGCAAAACCGCCTTGTAAAACCTCTTTTATTTGCTCAGCGACATCAACTGCTACATTTATTTGAGCTTCTTCGGTGCTAGCTCCCAGATGAGGAGTTAAAATAATTTTGTCTTTTAATTCACGCAGAGGGCTATTTCCTTCAAGTGGTTCATGGTCAAAAACATCTAAAGCTGCTCCAGCAATAATTCCATTTTTTAAGGCTTCTGCTAAATCTGCTTCATTGATAATTCCACCTCTAGCACAATTAACTAATCGTAATTCGGGCTTCATTTTGCTTAAGGTTTCTTTATTAATCAAATTGACTGTTTCAGCAGTTTTTGGCAAATGCAAAGTTATAAAGTCGCTTTCAGACCAAATTTCATCAAGAGAAACTAATTTAATATTCAGATTTTTAGCTCTCTCTGGCGAAATTAAAGGATCATAACCCAAAATTTTCATACCAATTGCTTGAGCGATTTGACAAACTTTAGTGCCAATTTTGCCTAAACCAACGACACCGAGCACTTTTTTGTTTAATTCAACTCCCAAAAACTTAGAACGATTCCATTCACCTTTTTTCATAGAATTATCAGCTAATGGAATTAAGCGAGCCAAACTTAACATCATGCTGACAGTGTGTTCGGCGGCGGCAGTTGTGTTTCCATCGGGTGAATTAACAATAATAATACCTTTTTGAGTGGCGGCTGAAACATCAATATTATCTACTCCGACACCAGCTCTGCCAATAATTTTCATTGAAGCGGAACAAGCATTAATAATATCTTTGTCTACTTGAGTACCACTTCTAATCAATAAAGCATCATAGTCAGCAATAATTTCAATGATTTTATCTTTGCTTAAATTAGGTGCATAATTGACTTCAGCTACTTCTTTTAAAATATTAAGACCTAAATCACTTAATGAATCGGTAATTAAAACTTTTAGCATATTTGTAAAATAATAATATTTAAGATAAAAGTTATTTTAACCTGATTAATTATTACTTTTGGTATTTATTTCCTTTCCCGCACAAAACATTGATGTATGCCGTCAATAAATTCATCAATATTTGCATAACGGTTTTTTACTAATCCCAAAAAGGAAGATTTGCTTTTGGCTGTTGCTTTTTTAATTAATTCAGCCGTTTTATTACTAATATTTGGATTGTCTTTTCGTGGGTCTGCCGCTGGATCTGGTTGATCTTTTAAGGTTAAACATTTATAAAGTGTCGCTCCTAAACTATAAACATCACAACTTGCATCCAAAATTCCATTCATTTGTTCTGGAGCAGAATAATTTTCTCGCAAACCAACTGCATCAAAACCAGCTCTTGCAATTCCAAAGTCAATTAAAACTAATTCTCCATTTGGCATAATAACTATATTATCGGGAGCAATATCAGCATGGAAAACGGGAAGAGGTTTTTTATTATGCAAAAAGCGTAAGATATGAGCCAGTTTAAGACCCCAATTCAAAACTTTGGCTTCTTCGACAGGCTTGCTTAATTTGCGTAAATAATCTTTCATATTTTCGCCAGCAATAAAATTCATAATGACAAAAAAGACATCATTTTCCCAGAAGAAATCAAGCACTTGAACAATATTTGTATGAAATAAATTACTAAATAATTGATAATCTTTCTCTATTCCTTGCAAGTCAGAAGGTCCTAAATACATTTGCTTCATAACACAAATCTGATTATTATTATATGAATCTTGCACTAAATAAACATAACCTTCTCCACCACGAGCCAAAAGTCTGATTACACGGTATCTTTCATTAACAAGATGAAAATTGTCTAAAAGTAGGCTTTCACTGGGTTTTTGCATCTTAATCTTTAATTCACAATTTCTGGCTTTTGAGATATGTAATTTACTTACCCGCAAATCAAATAGCTTTAAACCTTACTAAACTAAATTCATGAGAGGTCTATATTTTTATTGAGTATTAATTAATTACTTATTTAACAATCATTGAGCCAACCCCAGCAGAGCTTAAAATTTCGAGCAATAAAACATGTTCATGTGTACCATCTAAAATATGAACTGCTCCTACTCCATTATTAATGGCATTAATTCCGCTTAAAACCTTGGGGATCATGCCATCTTTAATAATCTTTTGCTCAATTAAAGCTTTAGCTGATTCAATATTTAGGCTTTTAATTAAAGAGTTTTTATCGTTTTTATCTTTCAAAATACCCGGCGTGTCCGTCAAAAGAATTAATTTTTCGGCTTTTAAAGAAATAGCAATTTGAGCCGCCACAATATCAGCATTAATATTATAAATTTGCCCCGCCTCATCTGGAGCTAATGAACTAATAAGTGGTAAATATTTTTTTTCGATTAAATCATATAAAATTTGTGGATTAACCGAATCGATTTCGCCTGTAAAACCCCAATCTATTTCATCATCAGATGTGAATTTTTTGGCTTTCATTAGTCCACCATCTCTTCCCGCTATTCCAATTGCTTTTGCACCAGCTTGATTTAATAAACCAACTAATTCTTTTTGAACTTTTCCGCTTAAAATCATTTCGACAATTTCAATTGTTTCTTGATCTGTAATTCTAATGCCTTTGTGAAAGTGGCTTTTAATATTCAAACGATTTAACATCTGATTAATTTCAGCCCCTCCACCATGCACAATAACTGGTGAAACGCCAATATAACTTAATAAAGCAATATCTTCGATCACTTTTTGTTTTAAAGTATCATTAGCCATGCTAGCTCCACCGTATTTTATTACAAAGGTTTTGCCAGCAAAATTACGAATATAAGGTAAAGCTTCGCTAATAACTGCAACTCTATCTTGATTATCAATCATTACCATTTTTAGGTTTAAACTTTAAGCATTTTGGGCTGATTATTCAGTTGCAATTGACTTCTTTCAGTTTTTATAATCTCGGAAGCTTTGCCAAAAGAGCGAGGAAATTCACGACCCCTGTCAAAGATTTGATGATCATAGTTAGCTGGTGCAAAAAATCCTAAAACATGTTTAATTGCCAATTCTATATCAAAGGGCTTGCAAGAAAAAATATCAAGTGTAAAAAAGTTTTTTTCTGCAAAAGTATGAATAGCAATATGAGATTCAGCAATAATAACAAAACCAGAAATTCCATTATCTTCAGGAATATCTCCTCCATCATAGTGCATAACTTGCGGAGACATAATGGTTGTCATATTGATTTTAGCTGGAAATTCAGACAAAAACCTTTTTACAGCGTCTTTGCTACCTAAATTACTTGAATTCTGGCAATTATAGCCTTCTAATACTAAATGGGGTCCAAACATCTTATTTAATTTCTCCGAATTTCGACATATAAACCCAATTTATTTATCAAGCCCGGATTTGGGTAGTCACCGAATTTATATAATTAAAATAATAAGATTGAAATAATAAAATAATATTATCAAATTGCAAATAATTTTTTCTTAATTTTAATTATTGTTTATAACTTTTAGCTTAATAAGATGAATTTGGACTTAATTAAAAAGCAAAACTTTAAATGAGTTAGTCCAAATTAAGAGTTAATTTCGGGGCTTAGTAATCCTGTTTCAATTGGGCTTAGAGTTATTTTTGGGTCTGGAATTGGGCTTAGAGTTATTTTTGGGTCTTTAATTGGGCTTAGAGTTATTTTTGGGTCTGGAATTGGTCTTTTAATTGGGCTTAGAGTTATTTTTGGGTCTTTTAATTGGGCTTTTAATTGGGCTTTCAATTGGGCTTAGAGTTATTTTTGGGTC
>CANLFK010000061.1 GCA_947489925.1 Candidatus Caenarcanales bacterium | reverse complement strand
TAGCCCACTTTCAGGGGGTTGGGGGTGAAAAGACAAAATTCTTTAGCGAGAGACTTGCAATTGTGATTGCTTCAAAGTTTCTCTTCAATCAGCATTTTCAGATTTTCTTTTCATCGAACTCACATTAGTTAAGTATTTGCCAAATTAAGTGGAGTAGTTTGTAAATTGAATTTGATAAAAGTTAATTAAAGTAGAATACTTCTTATTACCGATATTATATGAGACATTCAGATATTAGAATTTATTTTTATGATAGAGAAGTAAATCATACTGAAATATGAAAACTATGACATCGCCACAAACTAACAAAATTATTAGATTTATACTTTTAGTTTTTACTTGTTGGTTTATTTTACATTCTTTTTTTGTAGCGGTGATTGGCTTAAAAGATAATGGTCAGTCTGCTGATTTAGGGCTTATTCTGGGTAGTAAAGTAAATGAAGATGGAAGCTTGTCTGAAAGTTTAGAACAAAGACTAAAATGTGCTTTAAATTTATACAATAAAAAGAGAATTAAATATATATTAGTCAGTGGTGGTTTAGGAAAAGAAGGATTTTATGAAGGTACTAAAATGAAAGATTTTTTGATTGAAAATGGTATTCCTTCTAAAATAATTTTTGTAGATAATAAAGGAATAAATACTTTGGCAAGTGTAAAAAATACATTAGCTTTGCAGAAAAAATTAAAATTTAAAAGTATTATGATTATTTCTCAGTACTTCCATTTGATGAGAGCAAAAATGTTATTCAAAAAATACGGGTTTCACAATATAAGTACAAGTAGCCCAAAATACTTTGAAATTAGAGATTTTTATTCATTACCGAGAGAGTTTATTGCTTATTATTACTATTATTTTCTGTTTAAAGTAAAATATTAAAATTATGACATCACCACAAACCGATAAAATTCGTAATTTTTCAATAATCGCTCATATTGACCATGGCAAAAGTACTTTGGCTGACCGATTGCTTGAATTTACGGGCACTGTTAGCAAGCGGGAAATGACTGAGCAAATCCTTGATAGCCTTGACCTCGAAAAAGAAAGAGGAATAACTATAAAATTACAAACCGCTAGACTGGATTATATTGCGGAAGACGGAAAAGATTATATTTTAAATTTGATTGATACACCCGGACATGTTGATTTTGGTTATGAAGTTTCCCGTTCTCTGGCGGCTTGCGAAGGGGCTTTGCTGGTGGTTGATGCAACTCAGGGTGTGGAAGCTCAAACTTTGGCTAATGTTTATTTGGCTCTGGAAAACAATCTTGAAATAATTCCAGTCATAAACAAAGTGGATTTGCCTTCGGCTGATGTGGAAAGAGTAAAAAAAGAAATTGAAGATATTATTGGCATTGATGCTTCAGAAGCAGTTTTAGCTAGTGCCAAAGAAGGAATCGGTATTAAAGACATTTTGGAAGCAATTGTCAAAAGAGTTCCACCGCCTAAAGACAATTCAAAACTGCCAGCCAGAGCTTTAATCTTTGATAGTTATTATGATACTTATCGTGGAATTATTGTTTCATTGAGGGTAATGGACGGTGAAATCAAACTTGGCGAAAAAGTTAAATTAATGTCTTCCGCTCCAGACAAAGAATTTGAGGTCTTGGAAATTGGAGTAATGAAACCAAAACAATTTCCTAAAAAAGTCCTCTCTTGCGGGGAAGTAGGTTATATGGCGGCTTCAATTAAAGAAGTTTGTGCCTTGGTGGGCGATACAGTTACTAGCGTTGAAAAAGGTGCTAAAGAAGCTTTACCCGGTTATAAACCCGCTATTCCAATGGTTTATTGTGGAATTTATCCAGTTAGTTCGGCCGATTATCATGAATTGAAAGATGCGGTTGAAAAATTAAGATTAAATGACAGTTCAATCAGCTCAGAGCCAGAGACTTCAGCCGCTTTGGGTTTTGGTTTTAGATGTGGCTTTTTGGGTTTATTGCATATGGAAGTGGCAAAGGAACGCTTAGAGAGAGAGTATAATTTAAATCTGATTGCAACTGCTCCAAGCGTAATTTATAAAGTAACTACTCTGAAAGGGGAAGTTTTAGATATTGATAATCCGTGCAATTTGCCAGACCCTGTTCAGATTGTAAAAATTGAAGAACCTTGGGTAAAAGCACAATTAACTTGCCCTAAAGAATATGTTGGCCCCTTAATGGATTTATGCCAAGAACGGAGAGGTTTATTTGCTGATATGAAGCATTTAGACGAAAGAAGAACCGTTTTGACATATGACTTACCTCTCGGAGAAATCTTAACTGACTTTTTTGATATTTTAAAATCTCGCTCTCGTGGTTATGCCAATTTAAGTTATGAGCCTACTGGCTATCGTGAAGGCGACTTGGTAAGGGTTGATATTAAATTGGCTGGCGATAATGTTGATGCTTTTTCTTGTATTGCCCACGAAAGTAAAGCTTATTTTTTGGGACGCAAATTAACGCAAAAGCTGAAAGAATTAATACCTCGTCAAATGTTTGAAGTACCAGTGCAAGCCGCTATTGGACAAAAGGTAATTGCTCGGGAAACAATTAAATCTATGGGTAAAAATGTACTAGCTAAATGTTATGGCGGAGATATTACCCGTAAGAAAAAACTACTAGAAAAACAAAAAGAAGGTAAGAAAAAAATGAAATCAATCGGTAGCGTTGAAGTACCCCAAGAAGCTTTCCTCGCAGTTCTTAAGCTTGGTGAGGATGGTTAGGTTTTGTGAAAATTACCCCAGAAGAATTAAGAAAATCAATAGCACTTGAAATAACAGAAATACTTGATAATCAAAATATTAAATATTCTTACATTGAACAAGAAGAACTTAAAAGCTTTGATAAAAGATGGAGAAATATTTTTATAGATGGAAAAACTCCTCAATTTAAATGGGATTACTTGCATAGAAACAGTTTAACAATAAAAGGAGCAGACGCTCTAATGGAGTATGAAAAACAATGGGCAAGTATAATTTATATTTTTAATGAAGAGTTGAATTATGGCTTGAGGTGTGAAAAAACAAACAAGTTACCTATAATAAGCCTTGATAAATTACCATTTGAAGATATCTATATTTGCCACCATAATATGAAATGGACTTTAGCTCTTCCTCACGAGCATCCTTTAGCTTACTTTTGTAAATGCTCTGAATATAAAAAATGAAATCAATTGTCTGAACTATGATTAAAATGATTTTTGTGATTAATATGATTATGTACTTTAGAGTATAATTATTTAGTAGGTTTTCCATTAGTATAAATTTCATACTCACTTAAATCAATTTCATTATTCCAGGAAACCGCATAACCGCCAGCCTCAATTTGTACATTTTTAAATAAATTAAAATCCTTAAGTGGAGCGAATATTGGATTAGTCAGCAAAGAACTAATACTATATATTTTTTGTTCATTGTTATCAAATTCTACTAATAAATTTGTTTTATTTAGTACCTGAACTTTTAGTATTTTAGGATATTTAATCATAGTTTATTTTAAAGAAGGTAACTTATAAAACTTCTGGGATTCCCACATATCTAATAAATCTTTTTTGTATATTTCTGCCCATTCAATAATCAGATTTTTCGCTCTGTCTGGTAAATCTCCTTCTATCATCTCTAAAGGATTGATTGTAAAAATACCGTTAAATTCTCCAAAAAATAGCTTAATTACAATTCCATAGAATCTGGTTATTTCTGGCATTATTTTTATATTTAACCTAAACTATCAAAATTATAAAATAGAAAATAAAAAGAAGGTAAGAAATAAATGAAATCAATTGTCTGAACCATGATTAAAATGATTAATGGATTAGTATGATTATGTACTTTAGAGTATAATTTAAATAAACAAGAGAGTGGTAGAAATATGAAAAATTTAACTTATAAAATATTACTCAGACCAGAACCAGAAGGTGGCTATACTGTTTTAGTACCATCTTTGCAAGGTTGCATTACTTACGGTAAAACAGTTGAGGAAAGTATACAAATGGCTTCTGAGGCGATTTCTTTATACCTTGAAGAATTACAATCACGAAATGAAGAAATACCCGAAGAAATTAATATGCTTGAGTATAATTTACAAATTACAGTTTAAATTATGAAAACTTATACTCCTAAAGAAATAATTAGAATACTTATTGAAAGAGGTTTTATATTGAAAAGAGTTAAAGGAAGTCATCATATTTTTTATAATATTCAAGCTAACAAAACAGTTATAGTACCTTTGCATCAACAGGATTTGCCTATTGGAACTTGTTTGAGTATTTTAAAACAAGCTGGTTTAACAAAAGAGGATTTAAAATGAAATTAATTGGTAGTGTCGAAGTACCGCAAGAAGCATTTGTAGCTGTTCTTAAGCTTGGTGAGGAGTAGGGATTTATGAAAGTTTTTGTTGTTTTATTTTTTTCATTGTTTCTGTTGTCTTGTAAAAGTTCAGAATATAGTGAAATATACTGCTCTGATGAGGTTTGTGAAGGAGAATATTTTGGAAGAGAGTTTATAAATGGTGCTGATATTGCTCATCAATTTTCTAATAAAATGGCAGAAAAAGTAGGACAAAAGCTAAAAGAACTATACAAAGTTGGTAAGTACAGAAAAGTCAATTTGAATGGTATCAGTATGAAGACGGAAGGAATGGGAAGTGGGAAAGTAAATTATAAATTAATAATTCCGTTCTCTCAAGTAAGAATAAAATGTGAAGCACTTACCTCTTTTGATCATGTCGGTGGCTGGGGGCATAAACCAGAATTGAATCGTAGAAAAAAAGAGCTTCAAAAATTTTTGATGAGTGGGCATTCTTTAGAAATAAGTAATTTAAAGAAAACGCCAGAGGGATTACAAGAGTATTGGATTCAATGGAAAAATAAAGACATCCAGAAAGAATGCCAATAACAAGAAATCAATTGTCCTGAACTATGATTAAAATGATTTTCGTACTTTATTAGAATTTAATTTGTGTAAATAAAATCTATTCTCTTTGGCTAACAATTCAAAGCCCAAAACTTAAGTCTGGCTTCGGTGAAAGGCATAAATTCTCCATCTAAAACTTTTTGAGTATCTCGGCTTTCAAATTTGGTAACGGGGTCTTTTATACGGCCTTCGTCTAATATATAGGATCTAACAATTTGCTCTGAACCGAAGCCAGCAATGACAGTTTTTCCTTTAATGGCGGCTAATTCTTTTTCTCTTTTTTCAATTTCAATCGCTAAAAGTTTTGATTTTATGATTTGCAAAGCCAATTCTTTATTTTGGTGCTGGCTTCTTTCTTGGTCGCAACGAACAGCAATGCCAGTCGGAATATGTTTAATTCGTACTGCCGTTTCTACTTTATTAACATTTTGCCCACCAGCTCCACCAGACCGCATAGTGCTTATTTCTAATTCATCGTCTTTTAATTGTA
The DNA here is from genome assembly GCA_947489925.1 of Candidatus Caenarcanales bacterium. Taxonomy (GTDB): domain Bacteria; phylum Cyanobacteriota; class Vampirovibrionia; order Caenarcaniphilales; family Caenarcanaceae; genus JAAFJH01. The sequence continues at coordinate 6,539 of CANLFK010000061.1, read as the reverse complement.
TTTGTGAGTCCAAATCTTCCATAATCGGCGAAACTTCAAGCCCCGCAAAACTAGTTTGACGACTATCATTTCCAGATTTAAAAGGAGATTTACGCACTAAACGGTGAGTTCCTCTTTCTGCATACAAATATCCAAAGGCCAGAGAGCCAATTATTTTAAAACTAACTGATTTGAAACCAGCTTCTTCGCCCAAGGATTTTTCAATTAATTCAAGTTTATATTCATGAATTTCAGCCCAGCGAGCATACATGCGAAAAAGCATTTCTGTCCAATCTTGTGCATCTGTCCCTCCAGCCCCAGCATTAATACTAATCAGAGCGGAAGCTTTATCATAAGGCGAATTCAATAATTGTTCAATTTCAAATTTGTCTAATTCTGAATTTACGACATCAAGTTTTTCAATATATTCAGCAATTAAGTCCAAATCATTTAATTCAATGGCAATTTCAGCTTCAACAAATTCATTTTCCCAAGCTTTAAAACGATTAATTTTCTTTTTTAAATGACTGATTTTTTGACTGATTTCATTAGCAATAGCGGGCGAATCCCAAATATTTGGATCATTTAATTGTGTTTCTAAATTATTTAATTCCAAAAAAGCTGAATCTTTGTCAAAGATAGTCTCTCGCACTATTGAAACGCTCACGACCAGAGTTGAGTAAGGTTTTTAAATCATCAATAATAAAAGTCATAATCTTTAACTAACACAAAACAAGACAAAAAGTAAGTTTAGCTGATTTTAAAAGCATTTCGCAAGATTTAAAATAATTTAAAAGTTTCACATTAATACAGAATAATGTTAGTATATATATAATTTCTATTCTCTATCTTTTTTTGCAAATGATCGTTCAAAAGCTTGGTTTATATCCCAAAGTAGCCAGCAAAAGTTCATTAACAAAACAAGTCCATTCTACACCTAAAGAAAAAGAGACTTTATTATCAACACCGTCAAGTGTGCTAAATGAAGTAAGTGGAATAAATGCTCGACTTGCTGAAAAAGAGTCTAGTTTACTGGGAAGGCTCAGTTTGGCATTAGAAGATTTTGTTCGTGAACAGATGTACAGGCTTGGTATACCATACAGCTTTGCAATGGCTAGACAAAAAGAGCATAAATTTCTCCCTTTTGAAAGTGCAAAAGATGTTATTAAGCAACTGGGAAGGGAAGGAATTAACATTGATAGTGAAACTAAATACAAGGAATTTTACAAAATAATAAAAAACTTAAAACAAAATACTGTTTTTGAATTTTATGGTAAAGAAATTAACTTAACAAATGAGCAATTTGAGAAAGCAAAACAATTACCTTCAAACCCAAGTATAAGTTATGCAAAAGATGGGTGGAATGGAATAGGAGATTTTCTAGGAACAGGTAATACGGCAAGCAAGAATAAGGAGTTTCTTTCTTATCAAGATGCTAAAGATTTTATTAAGCAACTTGCAAGCCAAGGAATTATTATTGATGGTCAAACCAAATATCGAGAATTTTCCAAAATAATAAACCAATTAAAACAAAATACTGTTTTTGAAGTTGCTGGTGAGCGATTTAGTTTAACAAATGAGCAATTTGAGAAAGTAAAGCAATTACCGTCGAGCCCAGGCAGAACTTATGCAGATGATGGTTGGAATGGATTCGGAGATTTTCTTGAAACAGGCAATACTAAAAACGGCGATAAGGAGCTTCTCTCTTTTAAGGGTGCCAAAGATTTTATACAAGACCTTAAAAAGCAAGGGATTATCATTGATCGAGAAACTAAATACGAGGAATTTTACAAAATAATAAACAGGTTCAAACAAAATACTGTTTTTAAATTTGCTGGTAAGCAATTTAGTTTAACAAATGAGCAATTTGAGAAAGCAAGACAATTACCTTCAAATCCAAGGATAAGTTATGCAAAAGATGGGTGGAAGGGAATAGGAGATTTTCTTGAAACACCAAATAAACCAGAAAACAAAATAAATCAATTACTAGAATTTCTGCAAGACCCCGCTAATCAGGAATTATTTAAAATTAATCCTACTGAACTTTATTCAATTTTTTTAGTTTTAATTAAGAATAACTATAAAGATATTAATTTAACAGATAAACAAATTTTTGGTTTAGTAAGCTCTTTGAAGGCTGATTTCTTGGCTAAATTACTTAATCCAGAATTAGATAATGAAGTTAAAATTGAATTAATACAAAACGCTCTCAAAGCACAAAGCAATGGCAAACCCGATGAATTATCGATTGCAAACCCTGCTGAATTAGCCAAAATACAATCCAAATCAGCAATTGAAGGCATTTTAGAAGCTGTCAGTCCAAAACAAATTTTTTCGCAAGCTGAATTATCTAATCAATTTGGTCAAACAGTAGCTGGATTGCCCGAAACAATTAAATCAGTCGCTATTAATGAGCTTTGGCAAACCTTATTTAATAAACCACTAAAGGAAGAAGCCTTATTTATTACAGAGATTGAGACTTTAAATTTAGAAAGATTTGGCTCTGATATTAGAGCTTCATTCCTGCAAGAATTTAAAGCTGTAAATGAATTGAGAAATACTAAACTCACAGACATTGGTTACAGAGCTGATTTGGAATTTACTCCCAATTTAATGCAATATTTAACCGCTGTAAGATTAAAACAAGACAAGCATATTTTAAATGCCTCTGGAACTGGCTTAGGTAAAACGGATGCCGCCATGCTGGGATTACAGCTTTTGCAGAGCAAAATGAACTTAGTAATTACAAATAATGCAACAGTCGGACAATGGATTACTGTTTTAAATAATAAATTAGACCCAAGTAAAGTAGAAATAATTGCTTATTCACCCAGCAAAGATCCAAGACTAGCAGAGGTAAGCCAAAGAAGAAGCTTTGAAAAGTTAAAACAAGATATTAAAACAGCTCAAGATAATAATAAGCAAGTTTATTTGGTAATTAATTATGATAAATTCAATCGTGAGAACGCTGATTTAATTGATAATCTGACTAGTTTAGGTTTTGATGCTGTAATTGCTGATGAAGCACATAATATTAAAGCTGGAGAAAATTCAAATACTGGTTCAAATATTATTAACTTAATGAATAGACTGAGAGAGAAAAAACCAAATTTAAACTCAATTTTCTCAACCGCAACTCCAGTTATAGAATTACCAGAAGAAGTTAAACATATTTTGCAAGCAATCACTGGAGATAAATTTCCGATTGGTGCTACGAAAACAATAGGTAATATTTTAGCCGCCAGACAAGCTTTAGCCGCTTTTATGCTTAGACTTGAAAATCAAACTAATTTACAAAATCACACAATACAGACTGGATGGGAAAACCCAAATTTAAATATTGAATATACAAAAACTGAAGACCCCGAAAAAGAAGAAAGAAGAATTGCTTTAATTGATAAACTAAGAAGAACAAAACATCCAGCTGACATTGAAACGGCTTTAATTGAGGCAAAAGCTGATTTAATTGCCAAACAATGTTTATCTTCTTTGCCCGAAAACTCTCCTAAAGCGATTATTTATACAGATTATATTAAAGATGGCATTATTGATACTTTGAAAAAAGCCTTAAAAGCTCAAGGATTCAAGGAAGAAGAAATAGCAGTTTATAGTGGAAAAGAAAAAGAAGCCGATAAATTTATAAATGAAAATGCAAAAGTTTTAATTATGACGGAGGCTGGAGCAGAAGGCTTAGATGGCTTGCAAACAGTAGCTAATAAAATAATTTGGGCAACTTTACCCCCGACACCAGCTAGGAAACAGCAGATTTCAGGTCGTGTAAGAAGGCAAGGTGGTTTTTCTGAAACCGAAGAAATTATTCCGACAATTACAATTCAAGCCGAAAATGGAGAGTTTTTACCCGTGTATGAGCTTATGAAATATAATGTCTTGGAAAAGAAAGAAATAATGATTTCAGCAATTGTTAATGGAACTGAATTACCTGAAAATTTTATGCCGCCTTTTGAATCTTTGCTAGGTTATGTACAAACAAAAATCGAGGAATGTTCACCAGATGAAATAAGCAAGCTTTTTAAAGAACTTTCAGAAATACAAATACAAACTCAGACAATTCAAACAGAGCAAAAAACACCCACAAAGCAGTCAGAGACACAAACCAAATATTCCGATTTCTGGAAATTAACGGAAAAATTAAGAAATTTAACTGGAGAACAAGCCCATGAACTTTTACAAACAAAAGCTGGAAAAGAAGACTGGAAAGCATATCATTTGGATTTAAATAAATTATTTTTCGGAAGAAGAAAACCGCTAGATGATATTATTACTAATTTTTTGATGAAAGCACCAAGTCAGTTCTTTAAAGGTGAAAATCCAGTTATTTTAAATTTGGGCTGCGGAACTGATTTACTTGAACAAAGGTTGAATAGACCAGCGACACCAGAGATGAAAGATAATAAACAAACTTTTGAAAACTGGCTTTCAGTACGAGAATTTAATAATATTGAAGTAATTGAAATTGATCATGTAGCCATGGAAGGAAGTAAAGTGAAGGCTGGTAATATTGCAACAATGATTGATAAAGGTCTAGTTGAGGAAAATTCGGCTGATTTAGCAATATTTAGTTTGTCATTGAGAGGAAAAGATATTGATGATTATTTACTGCAGGCCTACTTTGCGATAAAAACTGGAGGAAAGTTAATAATTGCAGATCATAAAAATGTCTTTGACAAAGAAAAAAGAAAGGACTTGAAAATTAAGTTAAAAAGTTTAGGTTTTTTAAATTGTGAAATAACTGAAATTGATGATTATTTCTTCATTAAAGCGACTAAGAACTAAAATAAAATGAAAGTTAAAACTTTTTAGATTAATTGGTTATTTATTTCGTTAATTTCTAATTTTTATTTAAAATTAATTTATGAATAAAGAATTAGCAAAACAACAAATTGAAATTTTAATTAATAAGTTTGCTGAAAAAGAAAAATTTTATAAAGATAAATCACATTCAGAAGAAAGTATTAAAGTTGAATTTATTACACCTTTCTTTAGGGCTTTGGGCTGGGATATTGAAAACAAACAAAGTCGAGAAGTGATTTTTGAAGATAGAACTCGCATTGAAGGACGAATTAAAAGACCAGATTATGGATTTTATTTAAATGACAAAAGACAATTTTTCCTCGAAGCAAAAGCCGCTCATGAAGACCTTAAAAACAATTGGGAACATGCTTATCAACTTAAATCTTATGGTTGGTCTTCAAAATTAAAAATTAGTATTCTTACTGACTTTGAAGAGCTTGCTATTTATGATTGTAGATATTACCCCGAAAAGCTTGCTGAGACTTCTAAGCACCGAATTAAATATTTAAATTATAAAAACTACTTAAAAGAATTTGATTTTCTTTGGGACAATTTATCAAGAGAGGCTGTTTTAAATGGCTCACTCAATCGGCTTGTTAAAGATGTTAAAAATATTGAAAAAGAAGCCGTTGATAAAAAGTTTTTAGATTTTCTCGAAGAAGAAAGAATTAGATTAGCTGGTGAAATTGCAAAGTTAAACCCAACCATCGGGCAATTTGAGCTGAATAAAGCTTTAGTAAAATTAATTAATCGTATTGTGTTTTTAAGAATTGCGGAAGATCGTGATATTGAAAAATATGGTGAATTACAAGACCTAGTAGATAGAAGTAAAAAAGAAAAAGCCCTTGAATCCTTGTCTGAGATTAAGGAAAAGCCAAAAGTACAAAACCTTGAATTAATTTATCCAGAACTAAAAATACTATTTGCTAAAGCGAATGAAAAGTATAATTCAGAAATGTTTGAACTTGATAAAACCGATTTAGAGCTACATATCAAAGACCAAGTACTTTATCATTTTATTGAGAATTTATATTATCCAAATAGTCCTTATATTTTTGATGCAATTAGCATTGATGTTTTGGGTTCTACTTATGAAAGGTTTTTGGGTTCGGTGGTAGTTTTAAGTTCTTTGCATGAAGCCATAGTTGAACAAAAACCAGAAGTACGAAAAGCGGGCGGAGTATATTACACACCAGAATATATAGTAGATTATATAGTAGAAAACACTGTTGGTGAATTGATAAAAAGCCAAACCCCCGAAGAAGTTAGTAAAATAAAAATACTTGATCCAGCCTGCGGAAGTGGTAGTTTTTTAATTGGTGTATATGAATATTTATTGGATTGGCATTTAAAATATTATGAAAAAGCCAGTCCCAAAGAGCAAAAAGATAATATTGATTTTGTGGAAGGCAAACCAAGATTAACTATAAAATTAAAAAAACAAATACTACTTAATAATATTTTTGGAGTAGATATTGATGAACAAGCTATAAATGTTACTAAACTTAGTTTGTGTTTAAAGTGTTTGGAAGGAGAAACTGAACATAGTTTAAGAAATCAATTAGCTTTATTTAAAACACAGGCTTTGCCTACTTTAAAAAATAATATTAAATGCGGGAATTCTTTGATTAGTAGCGATTTTGCAAAATATGAACTTGGTTTTAATAAGTGGAATGAAGACGAACAAAGAAAAATAAATCCTTTTAATTGGGAAAGAGAATTTCCGCAAGTATTTAATAAAAGTCTGA
>CANLFK010000060.1 GCA_947489925.1 Candidatus Caenarcanales bacterium | reverse complement strand
CTATTGATGAAGCTTTCATAAAAATATGTGATTTTGACTTTTCTAATTATTTCACTCATTTCTCTAAATTAGTTAATCTATCCTTTTAGTCGGGGATTGCTATAGGTATCACGCAAAAAATCACGAATATTATTTTTTAAATGTTCTTCTGTTTCATCGGCGGGTTGATTTTCAATAATATTAATTTTATCAAGCAGATTAATTAAATTTTTCTTAAAAGCATCAAAGTCTGCTCTCAAAACGGCTTGTCTTAAAAGTGATTTTAATGCTTGCTTTGGGTTTTGTATAATTAATTTCATTACGATCTTTTATATTTTTTATATTAAAACTGTTTAAAATTAATTGTTTCACATATGAGTAATTTTTTTATAGCCATTTAAAGTACCAATCCAAAGATTATTACAAACTAATAAGACTGAAGTAGTGCTTTCATTTTGTGTACCAGGTATTAAAGAAGCTTGAAAATTATCATTGTTTTTTATTAAAGAAAAAGCTCCTTTGTTTGAACCAATTAAAAACTGATTATCAGAAACTTTAGAAATACTCCAAATATTAATACCTTTCATTTCAGGTAATGGATAAGCTATTTCGGGTTTATTACTTTCCATCACAAAAATATCATGATTATAAGTTTCAGTCCAAATGAGACCAAATTTAGTATAAATAGCATTAATTTTCTGATTTTCTAACCCTTCAATGGCTTGAGGTTTTTGTTTTTCCTTGGCGACAAAAGCTCCTTTTTGAGTTTCAATAAAAAATAAGTTTGAACCAATTAATTTTAATTTAGAAATAGTTCTTCCTTTTAATAAAGTATATTCTTCATATTTAATATTTAAGTCATTTTCATCAAGGCTTAATAAGCGGTCATAGCCAATTCTGAGCCATAGTTTTTCATCAAAAGGTAAAATATCTAAAACTTTTTCACTGGGCAAAGGCTTAATTAAATTAAAAAATAAATTATCATTAATATTTTCAACTTTTAATAATTGTCCTTCAAAGTCTCCATAAATCCAAGCTTTTTCTTTGCTTAAAATAATATGGCTAATTGATTCACCTTCCAAATCTTTAACTGATTGAGCCGAGCCAGACTCTTTTAAATTAATAGTGAAAAGTCCATTTTTGACAGTACCAATTAAAAGATAATTAGAAAACTGAATTACATTATTAATGCCAAGCCCTTTCAATTCAGACACTTGAGTAATATTATCCAAATCCTGTGAATTGTGAGCCAAATATAAACCATCATTCAAAGTTGAAAAATAAATTCTGGAATCAATAATTGAAATATCAGAGACAATTTTACCTTTAAAAGTATTGATTTCATGAGCAATATCTGGATTATTGTTTTTATCAATATAAAATAAACCACCCGACTGATCAGCCAAAAGCCAAATATGATTATCCTGAATAATTACTTTGCTAATATTATTTTTTTCAATTAACTCATATGGAACTGCTTTATCAGTTTTAGAATCAATATAATAAACCTTATTTCGGCTGTCTTGGGCGATTAAGTCATTATTCTTTAAAGGATAAAAATCAACAATAATTTTATTTTGCAAGCCTTCAATGCGTTTAGCCACTGTTAATTTATCTGGATTAATATAATAAAGCCCATTATGAGAAGTAACCCAGTATTTATTTAATCGCCAAAAAATATTTTTAATATGTGTTTGCTTAATTCCTTCTACTAGCAAAGGATTATCAGCTTTATTATTAGAATTAACAAATAAATGATCACTTGTTCCCATCCAAATCACTTGATCTTGACCAATTGTACAATTATGAGAGCCATTTTCTTGAGTGCTTAAGCTTTTAATGAAAATAATTTGTTCAGGTTTATCAGTCTCAGCCAAAGATTGAAGAGAAATAAAACTTATAAAAAAACAAAAAAATAAATTTAATTTACTCATTTAAAATTTCTCCTTAACTTCTTTAGTTTGCCAATTATCCATAAAATAAATACTTCGCTTTACTGAATTGGTCAAGCCACTAGGATTATTCATATTTCCATTTACTTTAAATCTGAAATGTCTTGATTTGGGTGCTAAATTGAGAGCCAAACTTGATTGCTCTAAACTATTTGAATCTAAAATCATTGGTTTTTTGGGCATAAAGCCATAAACATCAAATTTTAAAGTCTTGCTCTCAAAGCCCCAATCACCATTTATACTCATCAATAAAGCATTTTTTCCTTCATAAACTGTATTTGTTAATTGAATAGTTTTATTTTCTTTATCAAAATTCCAATCTCCATTCAAAGACACAAAACCACCATTCAGCTTTTCATTTGGGCTTACAGTTCGGTTTAAAGCCTCCAAATTAAAATTAAGCGGACCACCAAAAACTAAATTAGCCAAATCCAGATTTTTAGATAATTCGGCTGTTTGTTTTAAAAAACCATCTTTCAAAGCAAAACTTCCATTAGCTTGGTCTGGGTGAGCAGTTTGTATAATATTTAAAAAATCACCTTTCATTTCATAATTTAAATTACCAGTTCCATTATAGTCGCCAGAATTGCCAAATAAATTATTCGTAATAGTTTCGATATTAACATTTTTCATGCTTCCAGCCAAATCAGATTTTCCATTATCTAAATTAATTTCTCCCCTAAAACTCGCTTTTCCTTCAGCCGCCTTAAACGAAGCTTCTTCAAATTGAGCAGTTGTGCCATTTATAATTTTCAAATAAGAATACAGATCAGTAATTTGTAGATTTTTGATTTTTCCTTTTTTTGTGCTTAAAGTTAAATAACCGTCTCCGTCTTTAACTTCAGAATATAATTGAAAATGCTTGCCATATAAAATTCCATATTCAATATCATGAACATCTTCTTCTGAATATAATTCGAGCTTTAAGTCTTTCAGCCAAGATTTTGGATTTTTTAAATTGATTCCGTTTGCAATTACTTTTCCTCTGAAAGCTCCACCAGCATATTCATTTGACCAAAGTTTTGCAATTTCAGCCAAGTCAAGCAAAGGAGCTGATTCTAAAACCAAATTAATATTATCGGGTTTTCCCTTAGCATTCAAAATTAAACCGAATTCATCGCCCTGATAAATTAAATCGGTTAAAACAAAATCATGATTAATCCAGTTTAGCTTTAAATTGCCAATTAATTTAGTTAAACTTAAATCTTGAGCAAAGTGAATAACACCATTATTTAACTGTAATTTTCGCAAATTAGAACTGAATTGAAAGTTTAAATCATGAGTTTTAAGATTTGGATTTAAATTAATTTGTATTGGAATATAAATATTGTCAGCAAAATTAAGTTTATCGTAATTAGTCAATAAGCTCTTTGGATGAATTAAAACATTAAGTCTAAACTTTAAAAGGTCTAAAATTCCCCGTACATGAATTCGACTTTGTCCTTTTAAATCAGCTTTCAAATTGTCCAAAATTAATTGTTTATTTTTATTTAATTTGACGGAAGCGTTTAAATCATTTAACCAAAGCTCTTTATTCCAATAAATTTGCCCTTGATCCAAATTAAGATTAACTTCTTTTAAATTTTTACCTTGCCCTTCCAAAGCGAAATTAACTATTCCAATTAATTTATACTTATTTGGATCAAGTTTTAATTTTTCATCAAAGCCTTTAGCCAAATCAGTAAGCTCATCTAAGCTAATTAAACCTTTGCAAAACCAATTAATTTGTTTAACCGAAATTTGGCTTAAATTATTGGCTGGCATGAGAGCTTTAAAAAATACTTTGTTTTGATAATTTAAATTGTCTAGTTTAACCATTTGATGATTAATTACTAGATTACCGTTTTGCAAATTAATAGTTTTACCTGTTTTAAGTAAAGCTTGTATATTTTTTATATTTAAATGTCCGTCTGTTAAAGTAACTTTTTTATTTTGGACAATTAAATTCAAAAGCAAATTCTCTAAATCGATTTTCTGGAGTTTAGCTTTAGCAATTGATAAATTAGGTTTTAAATTTATTTTATTGGTTTTTATTTGGATTTTACCATTTTGAGAGCCAAGCCAAGAACTGAAATTACCATTAAGCACAATGGGAGCTGAATTTATTAAAAGACTATTATTAGAACTGCTTTCTAGCTTGAAATCTAAATTATTATTATTGGTTTGTATAATTCCGCTAAAAGGTAATTTTCCAATTTCTTTTGACCAAATTTCTGAATTATCAAGCTTAATTAAGGTTTTAAAGTCTGAATTTTCTTCAGAAAATATTATATTGGCTTTTCCTTGGCTCTTAATGAGAACTTGATTTTTTAAATTTGTTTTATTTTCAAACTCAGACATTAAGTTTAAGCCAATTAAGCCAAAATCCCGCAAAAATTCAAATGATTTCAGATTAGGTTTTCGGGGCTTAATTTGCAGTGGCTTTAAACTAATTTCACCTCTCATATTATTTATTTTGCTATTGTATTTTGGGCTTTCAGCTTGTAAATCAGCAAATTGTAATTTCAGAATACTGTCTTTAAAATTATTTTGATTATTAACCAGAATACGACCTTGAGCGAAACCTTTTAGCACTTTAAAGTCTTTTAATTCATAATTTGTATTTTTCAAAAAGTTTTTAATTTCAAATTTATCAATTAATAATTCTTTATTTACTTCATCATTAGAGCGAATAAACAAATTAGCATTTTTCAAACTAAAATCCTGAAAATTGGTGAGAGCTTTAAATTTATTATCAAAATAAACTTTGCCTTTTATGATAATTGGCTGAATAAGGCTAGGAGTCTTGACCTTGAAAGAATTAAAATCAATTTCAAAAGGTAAACTTTGCCAATTATCATTTTTCACTTTAAAATCACCATTTAATGAATTATGGGCAAAAGCAAATTTATTTGTGGTAATTTTCAAATCAAGTTTTTCGCCTATTAAACCCGCTATTTGCAGTTTTTTCTTAAAATTATGAGTTTCAATATTCCAAGCATTTTCATTTAAGATTTGTCGATTTAATTTTATAAAGTCTAATTTCAAGTCAGCTTGATCTTTTAATTCTTCTAAATCATCAGTCAATAAGCTATTTGGCAAATTTAAATTATGTAAAAGCCCATTTATTTTTAAATTATGAATTTCAGCTGATCTCAAAAAACTGGGTATTTTCGGAAATTTATTAGTCTTTTCAGTTTTGCCAACTAAAGTAATTTCGGGTTTATCGAGGAATAAATGACCAGTTAATAAATTGTAATTTAAAGTTTTAACCTTAAAAAAAGCCTTTTTATTTTTGCAATCAGTTAAAGATAAATTCAAAAAGCCTTGCCAGCTTCGCTTAGAGCAAATCAAATTATCTTTAAAAAACTTTTCAATACTTTTATCCGCTAAATTTAAACCTAAGTCAATACGGAAAATAAAAAAGACTAAAGTCCCAAGCAAAAGAACAAGAGAGCTTAAAATAAAGATTAACAAATACTTTTTCAAATTATTTAATAAAAAAACTTTTTGTTATTAGTTAATTTTAATTGAGATTTCAAATCAGCTCATCATTTTATATATGATTTTCCTGAAATTTATGATAAATATTTACTAAGTTTTCACATTTCAAAATTATGAGTTTGCCTATTTTAAGCATTTTATTAATTGTTTCATTAATAGCTTCGTTTTCATTTATTTTCAATAAGTCAGCCACTCAAAAGTCTATTCAGAGGCAAGCTTTGTTTTTTGCTTTTATAATTTCGGCTCTCTGTTTAAGTGCAACTTTTGTTTTTTTTCAAAGCCCAGAAACTGGTTTGCAATTAATTGAATCTTATAATTGGATTGGAAATATTTTAGTTTTTAAGCTTGGTTTAGACGGCTTATCAGTCAATATGTTAATTTTAATTGGTTTTATTTTGCCAATTATTGTCGCTAGCCAAAAAATCACAATTAGTAAATTAAATTATGGATTATTATTTGCTTTTATTAGTTCGGTAATTGGTGTTTTTATAGCACAAGATTTAATTTCCTTTTTTATACTGTTTGAGCTTGAAATAATTCCTTTATATATTTTCCTGAACTCAGATAATTCGATTGGAAGCAGTCAAAGTCAATCTGAAAAGAATTCAGTGGCTAATCAATTTTTAATTTATGCTTTGACAGCTGCTTCTTTTATTTTGGCTGGAATTATAATTTTATTTATGGCTAATGATGGTAAAACTTTTTCTTTTGATGAGCTTAGTGCTTTGAATTTACAATCTGCTAGCAATAATTCACAGAGTTTACAGAAAATTTCTTTCTTTTTATTTTTAATCGGTTTTTTAATTAAAATTCCAGTTTTACCTTTTCATGCTTGGTTTGTCAAAGCTATTCAAAGATCTTCTTTAGGCTTAATTGCTCTTTTGATGATAAAGGTCTCGGCTTATGCTTTATTGCGTTTTACGACTGAATTATTTCCCGCTTTATTGCAAGAATATTCAGGTTTAATTGCTTTCATTGGCTGTTTTAATATTATTGTTGGGGCTTTATTTGCCATCAAACAAAAAGAAATAAAATTAATTATTGCCTATTCAGTAATTAGTCATTTGGGTTTTGTTTTATTGGGCTTGTCTAGCGGAAATGCGGCTGGTTTAAGTGGAGCTTTATTTCAAATTTTTAGTCATACCATTTTAAGTATTGCTTTAATTTTGGCTTTAGGCATACTAGAAGAAAAAGCTGGCAAAAATAATCTTGAATTAAATGATTTGGGCGGCTTTGCGAATAATATGCCAATTTTCTTTTTTATTTTTATGGGTTTAATTATGGCTAATTTAGGCTTGCCCGCTTTATCTGGTTTTATTGGGGAATCATTAGTTTTTTATAGCTTATTTACCAATGCCAGTGCTTTCAATTATCCGCAAATCTTAAGTCTGATAGCGACCTTGAGCATAATTTTTAGTGCCGCTTATTTACTTTATATTCTCAAAAAGACTTGCTTTGGCTCTTTAAATAATAAATTAAACTTAATAACTGACTTAGAAAATAAACAAAAACTTTTATTGGGTAGTCTTTTATTTATTAGTTTATTTTTGGGTATTTTCCCTCAAATCTTGCTTGAAAAGTCTAAAGCCAGCTTAGAATTAGTTGAAATTAATTTAAGGAAAACCTCTATTCAGTAAATCGATTTTGGAACTGACAAAAAAGAAAATATAAAATGTTTGAACAAACCTTTAAAAATATAGACGATATACTACACAAAGACGCTGGTTGTGGTAGTGAACTGGACTATGTAGAACAAACTTCGTGGGTATTGTTTTTAAAGTATTTGGACGATTTAGAGAAAGATAAAGCCAGAGCCACTCAACTTAGTAATAAAACCTATACACCAATTATTGATGAAAAATTTCAGTGGACAACTTGGGCGACCCCAAAAGGAGTAGATGGCAAGCTCGATCATAATAAATCACTTACAGGAGATGACCTTGCAGACTTTGTTAATACTGAGCTTTTTCCTTATCTCAAAAAATTTAAGACCAAAGCCGAAAGAGCTGACACCATTGAATATAAAATTGGTGAGATTTTCAGTGAACTTAAAAACCGCATACAAAGTGGCTATAACTTGCGTGAAATAATTAATCGCATTGATGAACTGCGTTTTAGAACATCTGCTGAAAAACATGAAATGAGCCATTTGTATGAATCTAAAATACAAAATATGGGCAATGCTGGGCGTAATGGTGGCGAATACTATACTCCTCGCCCGCTTATTAAAACTATTATAAAGGTAGTTGCACCTGAAATAGGGCAAAGAATTTATGATGGTGCAGTGGGGAGTGCTGGCTTTTTGTGTGAGGCTTTTGATTATTTGACTTTGATGCTCTCAGCTACCAGACAAGAACTTTCAAGCAAAGACTATGAAATTTTACAGAAAAAAACCTTTTACGGCAAAGAAAAAAAATCATTAGCTTATATTATCGGCACAATGAATATGATTTTGCACGGTATCGAAGCACCAAATATTATTCATACTAATACGCTGGCGGAAAATTTAGCCGATATACAAGAAAAAGACCGTTATGATATTGTATTGGCTAATCCTCCTTTTGGTGGTAAAGAGCGTGCTGAAGTACAACAAAACTTCCCGATTAAAACAGGTGAGACGGCCTCTTTATTTTTGCAACACTTTATTAAAATATTAAAGACTGGCGGAAAAGCGGGCATCGTAATTAAAAATACTTTTTTGAGTAATACCGATAATGCTTCGGTGGCTTTGCGTAAAGAACTGTTAGAAAATTGTAATTTACATAGTGTTTTAGATTTACCAAGTGGAACTTTTACTGGTGCTGGCGTGAAAACAGTAGTATTGTTTTTTGAAAAAGGTGATGAAACTAAAAAAGTCTGGTTTTACCAACTGAACTTAGATCGAAACTTAGGTAAAACTAATCCGCTCAGCGAAAAGGACTTAGCTGAATTTATTGAATTGCAAAAGACTAAAGCCGAAAGCGAAAACTCTTGGAGTATTAATTTAAAAGATATTGATAAAAATACGCTCGACTTAAGTGCTAAAAATCCTAATAAAAAAGAAGAAGCCGCTTTACGCCAACCAGAAGAAATTTTAGAAGAAATTAAAGCTTTAGATAAAGAAAGTGCAAATATTTTAAATTCAATTTTGGAACTGATATGAAAAATATTGATAAAAAAAGTTTAGAAAATGCTTATCGCTTATTTGAAACTGGCGACCTAGAGACAATTGAAATTGGCACAGTCAAAGGTTTACAACAAATACATAAATATCTTTTTAATGAATTATATGATTTTGCCGGACAAATACGCACAAAAAACATTTCAAAAGGCGGTTTTAGATTTGCTAATGCTTTGTATCTTAATGAAATCTTGGTAAAAATTGAACAATTACCCGAAAATTCATTTGAAGAAATTATTACCAAATATGTAGAAATGAATATTGCTCACCCTTTTATGGAAGGTAATGGCAGAACTATGCGAATTTGGCTGGATATGCTCTTAAAAACTAAACTAAAAAAAGTAGTAAATTGGCAGTTTGTAAGCAAAGAACTTTATCTGCAAGCCATGGAGAGAAGCCCCATTAATGATTTAGAATTAAAAACTTTGCTTATGGCTAATTTAACCGATGATATTAATAATCGAGAAATTATTTTTAAAGGAATAGAACAATCCTATTATTATGAAGGCTATGAAAGAGAATTATAAAATTATGAAAAATATTAAAAGAATTTGAGAAAATAAATAGCATGAACGAAGCAGAAACAAGAGCTGAATTAATTGACCCAAAACTTAAAGCTTGTGGCTGGGGAGTTGTAGAAGGTTCTAAAATCCTGCGAGAATATAATATTACGGCTGGTAAAATACAAGTTGGCGGTAAGCGTGGCAAAATATTAAAAGCCGATTATGTATTAGTTTTTAAAGGCATTAAACTAGCGGTGGTGGAAGCCAAAAGCCAAAATTTAGAAGTCAGTGAAGGTGTAGCACAAGCCAAGCAATATGCCGAAAAACTAAAATTAGAAACGACTTACAGCACGAATGGCAAAGAAATTTATAGTATCTGTCTAAAAACTGGTATTGAAGGCTTGATTGAAAATTATTTAAG
Source organism: Candidatus Caenarcanales bacterium (assembly GCA_947489925.1). Lineage (GTDB taxonomy): Bacteria > Cyanobacteriota > Vampirovibrionia > Caenarcaniphilales > Caenarcanaceae > JAAFJH01. The sequence continues at coordinate 2,572 of CANLFK010000060.1, read as the reverse complement.
CCCAGAAGAACTTTGGAATAAAACTTTTGCTATTCAAAATGAGTGGAGAGACAAATTTTCTAATATTCCATTTGAAGATATTGGCGGAACAAAACCATCGAGATTTTATCAAGAAATTGCAATCAATAAGGTATTAGAAGCTATTGCAAATAAAAAAGACCGCATACTTTTAACGCTTGCGACTGGAACAGGCAAAACTACGATTGCTTTTCAAATAGCTTGGAAATTATTTCAAACCCGCTGGAATTTGTCTTCAGGAAATGACAACAAGAAGAATGAAAAGCTGGTTTCTGAGCCAATCAAAAGAAGACCAAGAATATTATTTTTAGCTGATAGAAATATCTTAGCCGATCAAGCTTATAATTCATTTTCTGCATTTTCTGAAGATGCTCTGGTGAGAATAAATCCCAAGGAAATTAAAAAAGGTGGGCGAGTTCCTACAAACGGAAGTATTTTCTTTACAATTTTTCAAACCTTTATGAGCGGCACTGATAAAGACGGAAAGCCAGCTCCTTACTTTGGAGAATATCCAGCAGACTATTTTGACTTTATTATTATTGATGAATGCCATCGAGGTGGAGCTAATGATGAAGGAAATTGGAGAGGTATTTTAGAATATTTTGCTCCAGCGGTTCAATTGGGTTTAACGGCTACTCCTAAACGAAAAGACAATGTTGATACTTATAAATATTTTGGCGAACCAGTTTATATTTATTCGCTGAAAGAAGGTATTAATGATGGTTTCTTAACGCCATTTAAAGTAAAACATATTAAAACAACACTCGATACTTATGTTTATACCAGCGATGACCAAATAATTGAAGGCGAAACAGAAGAAGGTAAAACCTATACTGAAGCTGATTTTAACCGCACCATCGAAATAAAAGAAAGAGAGAAATATCGTGTTGAACTTTATATGGATTCAGCTAATCAAAAAGAAAAAGCCATTATATTTTGTGCTAATCAAGACCATGCGGCTGTAGTGCGTGATTTTGTAAATCAATATAAAGACTCAACTAATCCTAATTATTGTGTAAGAGTTACCGCTAATGATGGCGAAATAGGTGAACAGTTTTTACGAGAGTTTCAAGATAATGAAAAAACAATACCAACTATACTTACAACTTCGCAAAAACTGTCTACAGGCGTTGATGCTAAAAATATTCGTAATATCGTTTTAATGCGTCCAGTAAACTCCATGATTGAATTTAAACAGATTCTTGGTCGGGGGACTCGCTTATTTGAAGGCAAAGAGTTTTTTACATTATATGATTTTGTCTCTGCTTGTGAAAAACATTTGATTGACCCTGACTGGGACGGAGAACCAATGGAGTCAGAAATATTAGGAGAACCAAAAACAAATTCAGCAAAAAAGGAAAAAGCAGAGCCAGTAGACAAACCTGAAAAAACTGAAAATAAAAAAAAGAAGCTGAAAATAAAATTGCGGGACGGAAAAGAAAGAGAAATACAATCAATGAGTTCTACTTCGTTTTGGAATGCTGATGGTAAACCAATTTCAGCTGAAGAATTTTTAACTAATTTATTTGGTGAATTACCTAATTTGTTTAAAAGTGAAGATGAATTGCTTAAAATTTGGAGCAGTCCAATGACCAGAAAAGCATTATTAGATAAATTAGAAAAAGTGGGCTTTCCTGAAAGTGATTTGCTTATTATTCAGCAGTTAGTGGATATGCAAAAAAGCGACCTTTTTGATGTGTTAGAATATGTTTTTAATGCCAATTATCAATCGATGACAAGAGAACAGCGGGTGGCAGTTTCAGAGACAACCATTTTTGCTTTGCTTAATAAAAACCAAAGAGAGTTTATTCAATTTGTTTTAAACCAATATATTAAAATTGGCGTAGAAGAACTTGATCAAGAAAAATTACCGATACTTCTTATAAATAAATATAAATCATTATCAGAGGCCGAAGACGCATTGGGTGATGTTGAGAGTATTAAAAATTTGTTTATAGACTTTCAGAAGCATTTGTATGAAAAGAGAATAGCCTGATGAGAAAAAATATTCAAATTAAGGAGGAAAAGACCTCTTGCAGAAAAACCCCCAACCCCCTGAAAGGGGGCTTTAGAAGCTGGAATTTGAATGTGTTGTTGTTACTAAAAACCTTAAGTTCCTCCTTTAGGGGGCGGAGGGGGCTTTTAAAATAAAATTCTTTAGCAAATACCGACTCTCTCAATCATCAATTTCATATAATTATAATTTATTTTGCAAGAGGTCTAATATGAACACAAATAAAGAAATATGCTGGAAGCAAAGATTTAATAGTTTTAAAAAGGCTATGGACAATTTATTGGAAGTAATTGAAATAGCAACTATTAGAGAACTTAATAAATTTGAAAAACAAGGATTAATACAAGCTTTTGAGTATAACTACGAACTTGCTTGGAAAACTGTTAAAGATTTTTATGAAGCTCAAGGTGAAACAGATATACAAGGAAGTAGAGATGCCTTTACTCTTGCTTTTAATAGAGGCTTAGTAAAAAATTGTGGAAAGGCTTTGATAGAGTCAATTAGAAGTCGTCAATTATCATCACATACATACAATGAAGA